>NZ_PNDU01000123.1:0-37314 GCF_005886635.1 Pseudoalteromonas sp. S558
GTAATACCAAACTGCATAAATCTTTGATCAATTTAACGAATTAAATTGCACTATAATGTCGTTAAAAATTTTTTCCTAGTTCTAGCGTAATTTTTTTAACGTTAAACAGGCCCCATATAAGCAGATTGGTATTATGCTTTTAAAGCTTTATCGCCTCTACCTATGCCTACAGCTCCTGAGCGTACAACTTCGATAATGTCGGTTTCGTGGCGTAAGGTATCCAAAAACGATTCTATTTTATCTGTGCTGCTTACAAGCTGCAGACTATAGCTTTGTCGGCCCATATCTAAAATAATCCCTTGGAAAACATCAACTACACGAGTTACTGCTGCGCGTGTCGTTTCGTCTTGTGCAAATACTTTAACTAATAGCAGCTCACGCTCAATATGGCCCATCTCGGTTAAATCTATTATTTTTAACACGTCTACAAGTTTATTAACTTGTTTAGTTATTTGCTCCACAACTCTGTCATCACCCATAGTGGTAATGGTGATCCGTGATAATGATTGATCGTCGGTTGTGCCTACCGTAAGGCTGTCTATGTTGTACGCACGTTGTGAGAACAACCCAACGATACGCGACAGTGCACCAGGTTCGTTTTCTAATAAGATAGATAAAATACGACGCATTATGCTTTTACTCCTTTTCGTAACCACATCTCGTCAATGCTGCCTAATTTAATTTGCATTGGGTACACATGTTCTTTTTCGTCAACAAGAATATCTAAAAAGACTAAACGATCGTTGATGCTCATTGCTCTATCTATAGCCGGCTGCAGTTCATCAAGTGTGTTTACTTTAATACCTACATGGCCGTAGCTTTCAACTAACTTAACAAAGTCAGGCAGAGAGTCCATATAAGATGATGAATGGCGACCACCGTATACCATGTCTTGCCATTGGCGTACCATGCCAAGAGAGCGGTTGTTCAAAGACACAACTTTTACAGCTAAATTATATTGTAAACAGGTAGACAGCTCTTGGATATTCATTTGAATAGAGCCATCACCTGTAACGCAGACAGATTCTTTACCAGGAAATGCAAGCTTTACACCCATAGCGGCAGGTAAACCAAAGCCCATAGTGCCTAAGCCGCCTGAGTTGATCCATTGACGAGGGTGCTTAAAGGGATAGTACTGCGCTGCAAACATTTGATGTTGACCAACATCAGAGCTTACATATGCATCCCCATTGGTGGCTTTATAAACAGCTTCAATTACTGCTTGCGGTTTTATTTTTTCGCCATCCGTGTTGTAGCTTAAACATTTTTGCTCACGCCAGCTTATAATTTGTCGCCACCAGTCCTCTTGCGCGCTGCGATCAATTTGAATTGGGCTTTTGTCAATACCTGCTTGTAGTTGTTCAAGTACTGTTGCTAGGCAGCCTACAACGGGAATATGTGCTTTGATAGTTTTAGAGATAGAGGTTGGATCTACGTCAACATGAACAATGGTGGCATTTGGACAAAACTTTTTAACGTTATTGGTTACTCTGTCATCAAAACGAGCGCCTAACGCTAAAATAACATCGGCATTTGCCATTGCTTTATTGGCTTCAAGCGTGCCATGCATCCCCAGCATGCCAATAAAGTTAGGATGTACACCCGATATACCTCCAAGACCCATTAAGGTATTTGTAATTGGTGCATTTAGCGACTCAACTAAATGAGTTAGCTGCTCTGATGTATTAGAAATAACAATACCGCCACCGGAGTAAATAACGAGCTTTTTAGCCTCTAAAATGGCAGTAACGGCTTTACGAATTTGTTTAGAGTGCCCCCTGGTATTGGGGTTGTACGTTCTGAGCTCTGTTGTTTGAGGGAATTGGTATTCAAACTTAATACTAGGGTTAAGCATATCTTTAGGTAGTTCAACTACAACAGGGCCTGGGCGACCTGTGCTGGCAATATAAAACGCTTTAGCTAAGATTGTTGGAATTTCTTTCGCGCTCCTACAGTTAAAGCTATGTTTAACTATTGGGCGAGAGCAGCCAACAATATCGGTTTCTTGAAATGCATCGTCACCAATTAAGTGTGTAGGTACTTGGCCTGATAACACAACCATTGGAATAGAATCCATGTAGGCTGTAGCAATACCGGTAATACAATTTGTCGCTCCAGGGCCTGAAGTTGCAAGTACAACACCTACTTCCCCTGTCGCACGCGCATAGCCATCAGCCATGTGTGTGGCTGCTTGCTCGTGGCGAACTAAAATATGTTCAATATCATCTTGCTGAAAAAGTGCATCATATAAATCTAATACTGAGCCACCGGGGTAGCCAAATATGTATTTAACCTTTAATTCTTTTAATGCCTGAACGACTAGTTCAGAGCCATTATATTGTTGTTTACTCATCCTCATTCCTCTGTGCTGTATTTTATGCATAAAAAAACCCCCGCGTAGTGCGAGGGTTTTTAAAAAGCAGTATCACTTTTCAATACATCCCCGCTGGGCTTATCACTAAGACCAGTACGAGTACGACAGAAAGGCGAATTTGCATTTTCATAATTTATCACTGTGTTACAAAGCAATACATTGCTTTAAATTAAAAATTCTCTATGAAGCTATTTTTAAGGGTTTTTAGCTCACATGTCAACCGAGAAATGCCTTTTTTGCATTGAAATTTCATTTAATATTGTTTTTTTAATTTTAAATTGCAAAGGCCGTCGTTTTTATTGGCCTGTAAGGAAGAAATTATGCAGCTTAGAATGGGTAATGCAGGAATATATAAAAACAAAAAAGCCAGCATTGCTGGCTTTTCATAGTAAATGTACGATCAATTACAGACGATCAATCACAGCTTGAGTGAAATCTGTAGTACCGTGGCTACCGCCTAAATCGCGAGTCGTTCTATCGCCTGATTTAATTACGTCAGCAACAGCACTGCGAATACGCTCTGCAGTGTCGCCCATATCTAAATGCTCAAGCATTTGAATCGACGCTAAAATTACAGATGTAGGGTTAGCTAAGTTTTTACCAGCGATATCGGGTGCACTGCCGTGTACAGCTTCAAATATTGCAGCATCTTCACCAATGTTAGCACCTGGTGCCATGCCTAGGCCGCCGACTAAACCAGCACAAAGATCTGATAAAATATCACCAAATAAGTTTGTAGTAACAATTACATCAAACTCTTCCGGGGTCATTACTAGTTTCATACACGTTGCATCAACAATCATTTCTGTTGATTCAATTTGTGGGTAACGTTCAGCTACTTCGCGCGCAACTTTTAAAAATAAACCCGATGTTGATTTTAAAATATTTGCTTTATGAACCGCAGTTACTTTTTTACGACCTTCGCGCACAGCTAGCTCGTATGCAAATGTGACGATTTTTTCTGCGCCTTCGCGGGTAATGACAGATTTAGCTTCTGCTTCGTTACCGTCCTCAGAAACAATTTGCCCTGCACCTGAGTACATACCTTGTGTGTTTTCACGAATCGTAATGATATCAATATCATCGTAACGTGCTTTAGTGCCTACAAATGATTTAACAGGACGAACATTTGCATATAAACCAAATTGCTTACGTAAAGTCACGTTTATAGACGTAAAACCTTCACCCACAGGTGTTGTTAAAGGGCCTTTAAGTGTGATTTTGTTTTTAGCAATGGTATCAATTGTGTCTTGCGGAAGTAACTCACCTGTTTTTTCAAGTGCAGCTAGGCCAGCATCAACAAATTCATAATCAAAATCGCATCCTGCGGCTTTTAGTATTTCAAGTGCTGAGTCGATAATGCTCGGACCGATGCCGTCGCCTTTGATCACTGTGATGGTTCTTTTGGCCATTAACTTTTCCTTTAAAGAGTTTGATTTACGCATAAACTATTACTCTGAGAGAGCAACTGCTTGTTAGATCATTCATGCGATTGAGGGTTGAAAATTTTAAGGGCGCATTTATACCAATATATCACCCATTTTGCCAGTTTATACCACAAATAATGGGTATAAACTGTGTTTATAGTCATAATAGGTTTGCTAAATAATCTAAGGCTGAGTCAGATTAAATACTATTCGATAAGTTTAGCGCTAGCAGCTGCTGATTAAAAGTAGATTGATTTGACCAACCTTGTAATTTTAATTGCTCATTTAATATTTGCTTTTGCCATACCGTTAGTGCTAATTCGGGTTTAAATACACTTTGCGCGACTACTTTTAATGTTATCCAAAGCTTGTGTTGACTATTAAATTGCTTTTTAGGTATTTGCTCTGCTTCTAAAAGCGCGTGAGTCCAAGGGTTATCACTCAATAATTGCTTAAGTTGAGTGCTTAGCTGCTCTTGATCAATCCCATCGACGCCGAATAAAACACAAAATGGATCGCTTAAATCATTATTTGGCGTTTCGCTTATTAAAACTTTTCTTGAAAGTCGTGTACTGCATTGAGTTAATAAATAGTACGTATAAGCATATAAAGGCAAAGCAATATGTTCAAATTGATAGTTTTTGTTGTGCTTAACGATTAATCCCATAATGTTTACTAAGCAAGTTAAGCGCTTTAAAACAAATTGCTGTAGTGGATGCGGTGTTACATTGACAAGTCGCTCAAACACGACACGCTGAATAATCGCCGGCACATTTAAGTAACCAACCATAGACAAACTATGTTTTAAATCTTTAGCGAGTTGATGTTCTTTGTTGTAAGGTCTTACTGCTTCGCACAAATTAACTATTATTTGAGGATGCTCAGCCATAATTTGGCTCAAACCTTTATAACTGTATTCATGTTGTAACTTAATACGACTTATTAAATCAAGTAACTGCAACGATTCATTCGCTGATACATCATTTGTTGTTTTAATATGTTCGCTATTCCAAACCATTAAGTGTAATTTTTGATTTGTGCAATACCATTGCTTCGGATTGTCATTAAGCGATGCTTTTACGCGATACCACGTTATTTTATTTTTTTCATTAGTGCTTATTAGAATGTGGCGTTGCAATGTATTGGTCATTAAATAGAGCATCGATTGCTCAGAATATAGCACCTTACTACCCGGTAATAACGGTCCTATATGTGCAATCAGCGCTTTTATTAATTGCTGAGCAAATAAATTTGGTGTTCTTATATATAAATCGCCGAGTGCTTTAAAAAGGTCAATATGTTTTTTCTCAGCATTATAAGTCGTATTCATTGCGATGATATTCGCGAGTGCGACAAGCGTTATACCCCCATCGTAAAGCATAATCTTAGGCGTGCTAACAAGTGCCTGCTTGTATTTGCTCAATTTAGCTAAAATTTGTGCTATTGGCTTTGCTGACTCTCCTGCGCTTAAAATAATTTTAGCCGCTAGCTGATGACGTAGCTGCCATACTTTTTTGTCATTGATATTAAAGTCAGTATGCTCAGCAAGTTTATTGAGTTGCTTACAAACGCACAGATGCTCAACAAGTGCGACGCTTATATAAAGTTCGCTTAATTCGTTATTATAATGCTGGCTTGAACAAAGTGCTGTTGTTAATACACACTGACCAATAACAAGGTTTGTTGAATAGTCGTATTTTGGATTAAACAGTGCCAGTTGTGCTTGCAGTGAAAATGGATTTTCGTTGTATAGGAGTCGAAATTGTTCAGCTATTTTGCAAATGACAGGGTAGAGTGTTTGCCATTGCTCTTTATTGTTATAAGAGGCTAAAAACAACTGGGTATTTTCAAACAGCTGGTTTAATTTTATTGAGATAGGTTCATCCATTATGGCTCACCTAATTATTTTCCTGATACTTTTTGTAGGCATTGGGTCCCCATAAAATAAGCTGTCCATTTTTAAATAAAAGCCCAGTGCATTCGTCAATAGTGGTAATGCCATCAGATGCAATATGCTGTGTACGGTAAAAAATAATTTGCAGTACTTGTTCACCTTCACGTTTTGCATAAGTAAGATCGGGGCTGCCCAAATAATCAAGTACACTATTGAGAGTTGTTTGCTTTTTAAGGGTTAGCTTTTCAATATAGCGTTTATTAAATGCTTCACGGTCTTGCCAGATCATTGCTTGTGGATCGTCTTTGTAAAAAGTGATCACTAAGGCTGCAATAAGTGCGTAAAGTCCCAAACCTAAAATTAAATACCGAGAAAACTTTTTCAACATGAATTACTCTAACTGCCATAACTAACAATAGTATACGTATTGTAATAAGTACGCGCTATTAATACCAATCCGCAATAATACCTAATCAATTTGAGATGACGCTAACGGCGTTAAACATTTCTGATACAGAACAACTAAATAACGAAATTTTTGCCTTGTTATCGACACGATTTTCTTGCCTCAAAATAAATCACTTAATTAAGCCTTAGCTGCTTTAAACTAAAACCTAGATTTATATCTGAGCGTAAACTTACCAGTTGCTTTGAAATAACATACATTTGCATATTAGCGTCTAGTTTTTTATGAATACTTGGACTAAGTGATTCATCTTCAAGCGCATCTTCAATTGTATTGTAATTATTAACAAGCTGCTGAGCCGATTTTGCTCCAATACCTTTTACACCAGGAATATCATTGGTTTTATCTCCCGCTAAAGCCCAAAAATCAACAAGTTTGTTTTTATTAACGCCAAAGCGCTCCTTTATACTGTGCTCATCAAGATACTGTTTTTTAAAATAATCATAAACAGTAATATCAGCTCCTAGGTGTGGTAAAAAGCCTTTATCGGTCGAGACAATTGTATTCGATACCTGATTATTCGCCGCTTTGCACGCGAGTGTGGCAATAATGTCATCGGCTTCATCATTTTCGGGTTCAAATACTACAATTCCAGTGTCTTCAATTGCGGTTTTAAAGTGGACTAATGCCTCTTTTAATGTATCGGGCATCGGTGCACGAGAATGCTTATAGTCTTTATAAAAGTGATAACGCCAACTTTTATCACCGTCAAAAACGGCAATAGCGTGGGTTGCATTAGTGATACTTAAGAGTTTTTTACATGCTTGGGCAACACGTGCAGAGCAGGTTTGTATCATTTGCTCGTCATTGTGATGCTTTTGATTCATGTCGACTGCGTAAATGCGCCTAATTAAATTAAGCGCATCGATAAGAAGTAAATGGGGTTTCAAACTATAAGGCTCATGCTTTTATTTTGTAACACGGAACATACTTACTACCTGGGAGTTTCATTCTCCCTTGCTCAACAAAAGCTTGTAGCAATTTATCCATATCTTTCATTAAGGCAGGCTCGCCACTTAAAATGTAAGGGCCATTTTGTTTTATGGCTTTTATACCTTCATCTTTTACATTTCCGGCAACAATACCTGAAAATGCTCGGCGTAAATTTGCGGCTAATTGTTGTTTAGGTTGATCAAGATGTAAATCAAGGCTGGCCATATTCTCGTGCGTAGGTGCAAAAGGTTGTTGAAAATCATTATCGATTTTCAAAGTCCAATTAAAGTAATAAGCATCGCCTTCACTTTTACGGTAATTACGTACATCAGTCATTGCTGACTTTAATTTTTGACCGACAAGTTCAGGGTTATCAATAATGACTTCAAATTTATCTAATGCTTCTTTACCAAGAGTCATTTGTATAAATTTACATAATTCTTTAAAGTACGTTTCACTTTCTTTTGGGCCCGTTAAAATAACCGGCAGGCATTGCTTGGTATTATCTGGGTGCAGTAATATACCTAATAAATACAGCAGTTCTTCTGCTGTACCCGCACCACCTGGGAAAATAATAATCGCGTGAGCTGTTCTTATAAAGGCTTCAAGGCGTTTTTCAATGTCTGGTAAAATGACTAATTCGTTTACGATTGGATTAGGTGGCTCGGCGGCAATAATACTTGGCTCAGTTAATCCTAAATAACGGTTATCTTTGATACGCTGTTTTGCATGGCCAATAGTGGCACCTTTCATTGGGCCTTTCATCGCGCCTGGACCACAACCTGTGCAAATGTTTAATCCGCGTAAACCTAATTCATAACCTACTTGCTTAGTGTACTTATATTCAAGTTCATTTATTGAATGTCCACCCCAGCAAACAACCATATTGGGCTCAATATTTACACGCAATGCGTCTGCATTTCTGAGCATATCAAATACCATATGGGTTATGGCTTTTTGCTCTTTAAGGTTTTTCTCATACTTTTGACAAATAAATAATATATCGCGAATAACAGAGAAAATATGTTCGTGAATACCTGTGATTATTTCGCCATCGACGAATGCTGTTGCTGGTGGGTTTTCAAGTTCTATTTTTATGCCACGCTCTCTACTGACTAAGCGTATATCAAAATCTTTATATTTGTCGTAAATTTCGTTGCTTGAATCGGTATGGCTACCGACATTAAGAACCGCAAGCGCACAATTTCTAAATAGCTTATAGCGTTCACTCGCAGAGGATTGCTCTAATAAATCAACTTCTAATTGCGACAGTAAATCTAAAACCCCAGTTGGGTTTAACTGTATTAACATCGGCGTTCTCCTTGCTACTTATTTATGTAAATTAACTGCTTAGCCATAATTCTTAGCATTTATCAAACATGGCGTTATTTACTGATACAAAGGCGATCCCGACCTGTATTTTTAGCTTCGTAGAGCGCATCGTCCGCTCTATCAAAAGCGATAATAGGTGTATCGCCTTTTTTAAATTGTGTTGCACCTAATGAAATCGTAATTTCTATTTGTTTATCTCTAAATTTAAAAGGAATGCTTTTTATCACTTTTCTAAGTTTTTCTAGCGGTGCTGCTGCACTATCAATCGTGGTATTTGGCATTAGTAGTACAAACTCCTCACCACCATAACGTGCAATAAAGTCTGATTTTCTTATTGATTTTAATAATGCTTTAGCAATAACTTGTAACGTGATATCACCTGCGGTGTGGCCAAACCTATCATTGATTGATTTAAAATGGTCTACGTCAATAACGGCAAGGGTAACATCGGATGTTTGCACATTAAATAAATGTACTTCGTGATTATAACGTTCGTCAAATGCAGCACGATTAGGTAACTTTGTTAAGCTATCAAGAAGGCTTTTAAAGCGCTGTTCATTTAAACGTTTTTTGTATTTAGTCAGTTTGCTTTCAAGGCTACCAATTCTGCTATTGATTTGATCAAAGCTTGAAATCAGCGTTTCTCTATCTTCACGTTCTAACTTTTCTTTTGCGATAAAATCTTGGCTTAGCGATTTAAGCTCGTTATCAACGAGCTCTTTTAAAGATGAAATTGAGGTTGCATTTTGCGTTTGTATATTCAGATTTTTTATTTTGCTTTCTATGCTTTTATTCAACGAATCAAACTCAACGCCCATCGATTTTGAGTGTTTGCTCGTAGAAACAATCGAGTGGTGCAAGTCTTCAAGTGTTTGGTTTAGTGAAGCCAAAAAACTCTGTGCAGACTGGCGCTCTTTGGTGATGTTTTTTACGACGACCGAAATTATATTTATGGCTGCTTTTAACAGAGCGTCCAATTTATCGTTTTCAGTAATATTGTTTTTTATGTATTTAACTTCTTCAGCCGCTTCATCCTCAAGCATTAAATCGTTAGCAAGTTCTAATAATTTTTTTGCAAGTTCAGGTGTCGCATCACATTGTTCGCTGGAGGTGCCTGTCAGCTTTGTATTTAGTGCTTGATGGTAAAAAGAAACCAGCTTATCGAGTAAAGGAATAAAATCATGAGTTGAATGAACATTATTAATATCGTGATCTAATAGATGACGTAATGTTCTACGCGTGTCATCAGGTAGGCCTTTGGTTTTTTGCAGTTGTTTTCCAGCATTTAATACACTGGTGTATAAATCTCGCTGTTGAGCTAGTTGTACCGACTCTTGGTTTTTTAATAAAACAATTGTTTCATCTATCAATGGCGATAAGTGCTCAAAGCTAACGCCTTTAGTTAGCGCATTTCTAAATTTAGCTAACCGGTTGTCCAGCTCGGTATCAAGTCCTTTACAGCTTAATGATAATTTGGCTGAAAAATTAGTCAGGGTATCGACTTGATATTTACGAGCATCCTCAACAGCCATACGCGCATCGATCGCCTGTTTGAGTTTTTTATCTGTAGCGTTAGATTTTTCAGACACCTAAGCATACCGCCATCGAGTTAGTTATATTATCCTCAGTTTACAACAAATTCTTATTAAGTGTAGTTATCTAACTAAAAACTTAGCAATTTTTAGTAGACTATTGCGTATAAACTTATATACAGGGTCATTTATCGCTTTTAATTCACTTTTAAATTGGGGCTTGTTAGTCTTACCGCAATCAAGTTTCCATTAAGAGTTTCTATGAAAAAATTATTAGCGTTATCTATTTTAGCTGCCTGTTCAACATCTGCTTTTGCCGATGTAAATTACGCATTAAGCATATCTCAACCTGAACATCATCTAGGAAATGTAAGTGTTGAGTTTCCAAAAACCGCACAAGCGCATATTGACGTAAAGCTTCCTGCTTGGCGCACTGGCCGTTACGAAATTCTTAATCTTGCCAATGGTGTGCGTTATTTCCACGCGAAAGATGAAAATGGCAAAGCGTTAAAATGGGAAAAAATAGATCACAGTACGTGGCGTGTTCATTTAAATCAGCCAACCGAAGTAAACCTTGACTATCAAGTCTATGCAAACGAGCTAGGAAAACGTGCCCGTCATATTGATGACAGTCATGCCTTTATTGATGCTTCAGGTTTTTTTATGTTTAGCGAGTCGTTTCGCCAAGAGCCAGTTACTGTAAATTTAGATGTGCCTAAAAAATGGCGCTCTGTATCGGGGATGGATAACCTCAAAGGTAAAAACACCTTTCAAGCAGCTGACTACGACGTATTAGTTGATTCGCCTATTGAAACGGGTATTAATCAGTTGCATACCTTTGAAGTAGACGGACGAGAGTATGACTTAGTGGTGTGGGGCAACGGTAATTACGATATAGACCTTATGCTTAGCGATCTTAAAAAGCTCGTCGCGACAGGTAACGTAATTTGGGATAGCTATCCGTATGAGCGTTATGTATTTATGGTACATGCAACATCGGGAGCGGGCGGTGCAACAGAGCATTTAAACTCAACGATTATTCAACGCCCACGAGACCGTTTTGCAAAGCGCGAAGATTACTTAGGCTTTATTAGCACCGCCGCCCACGAATTTATTCATACGTGGAACGTTAAAGCGTACCGTCCTAAAGGATTGGTTCCTTACGATTATACCAATATGAACTATTCAAAATTATTGTGGATAGCCGAGGGTTCAACAAGCTACTTTGAAGATCATTTATT
Organism: Pseudoalteromonas sp. S558; assembly: GCF_005886635.1. NCBI lineage: Bacteria > Pseudomonadati > Pseudomonadota > Gammaproteobacteria > Alteromonadales > Pseudoalteromonadaceae > Pseudoalteromonas > Pseudoalteromonas sp. S558. The sequence continues at coordinate 11,200 of NZ_PNDU01000123.1, forward strand.
AGTTCGTTCTGGCATAGAAACCACGGATGAGTTTTTTAAAGTGATGACTAAAACGATTAATCGTCATTTACAAACACCGGGTCGCGAAGTGCAAAGTGCAAGCGAAACAAGTTTTGATAAATGGATTAATCAAGGTGGCGATCATGCGCGTAATTACGGCACTAACATTTACTCTGAAGGTTCGCTGCTTTCAATGGCATTAGACATTGATTTGTTAGAAAAAAGCCAAGGTAAAATTAGCTACCGCGACGTTCACAAAGCACTTTATAACGCTCATAAAATGCCAGAAGGATTCACAGAGCAAGATGTACTCACAATTTTAAACGATCTTACTGGGCGCGATTACAGTACTTGGTGGAAAGAAAACATTGATGCTCCAGCAAACTTAAATTTTGATGAACTACTTGACAAAGTAGGCCTTAAACTAGAGCGCCCGGAAAAAGCAAAAGCATTAGCAAGTATTGACGCTTTAGCTAAATCAAGCGGCGAACTACTTACTTTATCACATGTTCGCAGAGGCGGTAGTGCATGGAAAGCGGGCTTAACAACCGCTGATAAAATCGTTGCAATAAATAAGCATCAAGTAGGTAAAGACTTAAAAACAAGTCTAGAAATGTTTAATGCCGGCGATAAAGTAACAATTGATTATATACGTCGTGATGAATTAGCAACGACCAGTATTGTTTTGTCAGAAGATTTTGATAAGCCAAAAAAAGTAGTTTCGAATAAAGACGCTACGCTTGAACAAAAAGCGCTATTTAAAGCGTGGATCGGTGTAGAACACCCTGCAGATGTAAAAAAAGACGAAAAGTGATTTGAATTTAGTTCAAATACATTAATTTAAAGTAAGGGAGTGTGTGCTCCCTTCACTTTGTCATTTATCCATCGTAGTAATGGCTCAATTATTCAATAAGTAGCTATGTTACTACCGCACAAACAATAAAAAGGACTCTGTAATGCGTTTAAAACCCCTAATAGCTCCGTTAGCAGCTACATTTTCACTTTCCATCTCGGGCAGTGTCGTTGCCGATGAAGGCATGTGGCAGCCACATCAACTTCCAGAATTAGAATCAATTTTAAAAGCCAAAGGGTTGGAGATAAGTGTTGATTCAATTTCTAAATTAACCGAATTTCCAATGAATGCGGTTATTAGTTTAGGTGGTTGTACAGCATCGTTTGTATCGCCTAAAGGCTTAGTGGTGACAAATCATCACTGTATTTATGGCTCAGTTCAGTACAATTCAACGCCTGAGAATAATATTCTAGAAAACGGCTTTTTAGCCAAAACGCCGGCTGAAGATTTACCAGCTGCACCGGGTGCTCGCGTATACGTGACTGAAACGGTGACCAATGTCACCGACCAAGTCATTAAAGGCACTGAAACATTAAGCGCAAAAGCACGCTACGACGCACTAGAAAAAAACGAAAAAGCCTTAGTAGCCCAGTGTGAAGCTGATGAAAGCTACCGTTGTAATGTGTATTCTTTTCATGGTGGTTTGGAGTTTTACTTAATTAAGTCACTTGAAATTAAAGATGTACGCTTAGCATATACACCCGCTATGGGCGTAGGTAAGTACGGTGGCGATATAGATAATTGGATGTGGCCGCGCCACACAGGCGATTTTGGTTTTTACCGTGCATACGTAGGCAAAGACGGCAAACCGGCAGAATATAACGTAGATAATGTACCTTACGTACCAGACTCTTACTTAAGTGTAAGCGCTAAAGGCGTACAAGAGGGCGATTTTGTCATGGTTACAGGCTATCCAGGGCGTACCAATCGTTACCGCATAGCCGCAGAAGTTGATAATGTATTTAACAATAGCTACCCAAAAGCACGTGTACATAATTCAAAATACGTGTCGCTTATTGAAGAGAATTCAGAAGACGGCAGTAAAGCGCGTATTGCTTACGAAAGCACCATAGCTGGTTACAATAACTACATTAAAAATTATGGTTCGATGATCGAAAGCTTTAAAAAAGGCACTATGTTTGAGCGTAAAAAACAGTTTGAACAAGAACTAACTAATTGGGTCAATAGTGATAGTACACGTAAAGAGCAATACGGAAGTGTACTAGGTGAGCTATCTAAACTAATTGCGCAATCACAAGAGCACAGTGAACGCGATCGTATGTTAGGTTATGTACATCGCTCACAAATGATCAGTACAGCACGACGTTTATACCGCTTAGGTTATGAAAAGCAAAAGCCAAATAGCGAACGCGAATCGGGATATCAAGAACGTGACTTACCCCGCATTAAAGCAGGCCTTGAGCGTATGACGCGCCGTTATGATAGCAAAGTAGACAAAGCTATTTTACTGCACTTTTTAGAACTGTATGCAGCACTTCCTAAAGAAGAGCGCTTTAGCGACGTTGATAACGTATTTAAAGTACAAAATGGGTTTGATAAAGCAACTCAAAGCGCGTTACTTGATAGCATGTATGAACAGTCGAGACTCGATAATGCCACTGTTCGCAATTCATTATTTGAACAATCGTTTAGCCAGCTAAATCAAAGCCAAGACCCATTTGTGCAGTACGCTAAAGCAATATTTAAAGTAATGAAAGCAGAGGAAGATAAATCAAAAGCACTTGCAGGTAAATTACAAGCAGCTCGCCCAGAGCTAATGAGCGCAATCATTGCGTTTAACAAAGCTAAAAACAAACCTGTATACGCCGATGCCAACAGCACACTACGTGTAACCTATGGCACCGTAGGCGGCTATTCACCTCAAGATGGATTGGTAGCAACGCCGTTTACATCGCTTGAAGGGTTACTTGCTAAAAACACCGATGTTGACCCATTTAATGCACCTAAAAAGTTACAAGAGCAAATTAAAGCAAAACTATTTGGTGATTACACGGGTGGCATGAATACAGTGCCAGTTAACTTTTTATCAAATGTAGACACTACCGGTGGTAACTCAGGTTCACCTACACTTAACGGCAAAGCAGAACTTGTTGGCTTACTTTTTGATGGTGTGTACGAAAGTATTATTGGTGATTGGGATTACAACCCTGAGCTTAATCGCTCAATCCACGTTGATTCGCGCTACATGCTGTGGGTAATGGATAAAGTAGATAATGCACAAAACTTATTAGACGAAATGAAAATAGTAAAATAAGTAATTAGTGAGATAAGAAAAGAGGCGCTTACCGTATCGGAAGCGCCTTTTTTATTGGGTGTGATTCAGTTTGCAGCTTTTTAATACCGTTGGCTTTACGTATTCACTTTCATTCGCGAGTAATATCAATCTTCTCATAGCTTTGTTAAAGGCTAAATTTGAAGTGAATACATTTTTCATTTTTTTATTTTGAACTCTAAATTATCTTGAGATGCCAATATGTATTGCCCAGGTACAAAAATAATGAATGGAAAGATAATCGAACATAAAATAACAACTTTTACTATATCCCCAGAAATTACAGAACCTAATAAATTCATGCCTAAAAGCATTGATATAGTCGATACTTGGTAAACTGTTTTATGCCTAGGAGTAAACTGGTGCAAAGCACCACAATTGACACATCTGTTCTTTGTAGAAAACATTGCCCATGCAAACCACGAAAAAGATAGATTAAGTGAGCAATTTAAACATTTAGGCATCATAATTCAGTCCATATATAATAGGCGTGATTTATTAAAGATATAATTAACGTGCTAGTATATATGTACCTAGCGGCGTTTCTAAATGAAACCTGTCAGAGTCCAGAAAAAGTATTTTCCATTCGTAAACAGTGTCACCAGAAGTTACATGTAAAATATCCGCTTTCCTGTAATAAGGGTAGCTTCTATTTCCATACTTTTTCATTATCTCTAATATGGTGCTTTTATCAATTACAATAAAGTCACCCGATTCCACTTTCACAATACTTCCATCAGAATCTATAATTTCAGTTATTTTCCATTTATGCTGAATATCAATGTCTTTTGCATGCAACGAGACTGAAAAAATTAATAGAAACCATAAAAAAATAAGTTGGCTAGATTTTTTTTGCATATTATTTATAGACCGAAGATGTATTTTTAGAAGGCGTACTGGCTAAAAACCGACCTAAACCATCAGGGAGTTGATCAAGAGCATACTTTTTATTACTAATATGTCGACCAAATTCATTACCAAGGTGGTCCCTAGATATTCCTGTGATTCTTTGGGTTAATGCTCTTCCAAAATAAGGATGTGGTGACCAAGAAAAGTCGTATTCGAAAATTATTTCATAGCTCTAGCCCCTTGCCATTCTTGGGTATGGGACGTTTGCTAAAAACTCACCTTGAAGTATGTTAGACAGCATACCTACGACAGGGCCCGTAAAAGCTCCTAATGTAACAAAGCTTACCGCAACACCTAAAACTGCAGATGCTACATAGCCACCTTGTCTTATTGTTTTTTCCCATTCCAAATTCCATTTTGTAGCCGCATCATCAGTAAGGAAATTAATAGTATGTGCTGATTTGCTTCTTAGTTTTTCTCTAATGAAGCAATTTGGGGCTTTTCCATTTCCCATCCAATGTCCGCCATCAGTCCAATTCAATCTATTTCCACATTTAATTTCTAACTCTTTTTTCTCTTTTAGAGATAATCTTTGAGTTCTAAGTGTTAATGTATCCATTATAATTCCTTTTAATATGTATGATATATCGTTAACTAAAATATTAATATTGTATTATTTTGTCAAGTGAAACTCACTTGATGCTTATCTTTTTTACGTGATAGTAAATTTAAAACATCGCTTCATGACAACAACGCTTTTTAATGTCATCTTTATTCATACTCAATCCACGTTGATTCGCGCTACATGCTGTGGGTAATGGATAAAGTAGATAATGCACAAAACTTATTAGACGAAATGAAAATAGTAAAATAAGTAATTAGTGAGATAAGAAAAGAGGCGCTTCGCTTTTAAAGAAACATAACATGGCGTAACGTTTAAAATTTTAGCTTCTTTGGTAAGGATAAGTCGCTGATTTTGATTTACACAATTTATGGTCTCTTACATGCTTGATACTTTTTATAATATAACGGTCATCTAAATAAAAAATTAAATACCAACCAACATGACTTTACCTTGTGCCATCCCCTCAAGCTGGCAACTAAAATCAATTCGCTTTTCTGCAGGAGTTTTATATAGCAAAGTGAGTTTGTGAAAAGGTGTTGTAATAACTTTGACGGTTTTAATTTGTAAACTAACTCGCGTTCGTTTGTCTAAAAAGGCAAAAGCAGTTTCGCTAAGTGCCTTTTTACATGCAGATAATGCCGCATTCGATACTGCGCTCGATATTATTAAGTTACTGATATCGCCAGTAGACAAGGTATTATATCCGCCAGCCATTACACAGGCTGCATAAATATCAAGTATTGCAATGGCACGCACTTTTTGACTTTTTGGATCCTCATAAACGGCCATTACACAAGGAACTTTAGACTCATTGAATACTTGTGGTTGTATAGTGTTGACTATTAAAGACGAACTAATATGTTTATGAAATAGGCGTTCTAATTGCGAAAGTTTTGGTAAAGCTAAATCACTGTTTAATTCAATTTCATCGGGGATTATTTCGTTATTTTCTACAAGCTGTACTAAAGGCAATAATTTATCGTGTAGTTGCGCGTCGGTGAAAGGTTTTGACAACACAAAGGTTGCACCAAAGCTAATAGCTTCTTCAATTTTAGACTTTTCATCAACTGTGGTGAGCATCGCGACTATTATATTAAGTTGTCGTTGCTTAATAGCACGCAATAACATCACTCCTGACATTTCAGGCATATGCCAATCTGTGAGAACAATATCTGGATGCCAGCTGCCAATAAGTGTCAACGCAGATTTAGCATTGTTGGCTTTCTCTATTAATAACTTTCGATAGCCAAATTTTTCCAACCCCCGGCGTACTATTGCGAGTGTTGCTTGACTATCATCAACGATAAGTATTTTCACGCACGTTACTTTTTTTTTAAATGTTGTTGTTATTATGGCATATTATTTTGACAGCGCTAAACTCTAGTAAATTGACACTAATTTAAGATAATTAAATAATGCCATACGTCGTATTTCCTCCTGAGGTTTATCAATATATTGCTATAAATTTTGGGCTACTTATTTTAGCTGCTTGGTTTTATATTCTTTTATTGATACTCAGAGAGTTTAGGTCGTTTGCGCTTAGCATGGTTAAAAATACAGGGGGGATGGATGATGCTACGTTAGCGATGTGTAGGGAATCTGTTGACAATGCAATGAGCTATGTTAACGATAATCGAAAGACAATTGCTGAGTTAGTTAATTTACAAATACTGTTACAACAGCAATTAACTGAGGTTACTTCATCAACCAAAGATCATGTTACTGAAAAAGAACAACAGCTAATTGATCAGCTTAATAATAAATTAAAACGCTCGCATAATTTAATACGCAAACTTAAAGGGGATCTCGACAAAAGTGTCGAAAAATTAAAAGTAACTCGTCAAAAACTGTATGCACAATATGATGCAGTGACTGTGCTTCAAGAAGAAAAAGAGCAGTTACAAGCAGATTATAAAGCGCTTAAAAAAGCGAGCGAAAATAGTGATAAAACACTAAACGTAGATGTACCTTCAACGCAAGATCAAACTAAGCTACTTAACACTTTAAACGAATATAAAAGACAAATTGCAGAGCAAGATCAGCTACTACAGCAATTGCAGTTACAAACTGACGGGCCTGAAAGTAGTGAGGAATTAGACACTCTTAAGCAAGAGCTAGAAAAAACGCAGTATGCACTCAAGCACCTTACAAAAGAAAAAAAATTCATTGAAGGGCGATATTTAGAAATAATGAAAAATACACAAAAACCAAGTTAGCAAAGAAGTCCGGTATTTGCGCCTAGCTACCTTTAGCTTAAATCGAACCACCTCAACACCCTTTAATATATTTCATGTGCATTTTGTAACCAAGAAGTGCTAGGTTAGTGGTAAATTAATTGAAGGAAATAATTATGAAATTAGAGTCATTAGCACTGCACCACGGTTACGAATCTGAGCCTACGACCAAATCGGCAGCCGTGCCTATTTATCACACTTCTTCTTATACATTTGACAATACGCAGCATGGCGCTGATTTATTCGATTTAAAAGTAGCTGGTAATATCTACACCCGCATAATGAACCCGACCAATGCCGTACTTGAACAACGTATTGCCGCTATGGAAGGGGGCATTGGTGGGCTGGCTGTTGCCTCTGGGATGGCTGCTATTACGTATGCTATTCAATGTTTGTGTGAAGTCGGTACTAATATTGTGAGTACCAGCCAAGTATATGGTGGCACGTATAACTTATTTGCACATACCTTACCTAGGCAAGGTATTGAAGCACGCATGATTAAAGCTGATGACTTTACCGCGTTCGAGAGTGCAATTGACGACAACACCCGCGCTGTTTTTTGTGAATCTATTGGTAATCCTGCAGGTAATATTGTTGATATTGAACGTTTAGCACGTATTGCACATAGCAAAGGTGTGCCGCTTATTGTTGATAATACTGTGGCTACGCCGTATTTATGCCGCCCATTTGAGCTGGGCGCCGATATAGTGGTTCACTCACTTACAAAGTATATAAACGGGCACGGTACTGCCATTGGCGGCATGATTGTCGACTCAGGTAAATTTGATTGGAAAGCGAATGCTACGCGCTTTGCAATGATGAACGAGCCCGATCCGTCGTATCACAACGTGGTTTATACCGAAGCCTTCGCTGAAGCTGCATTTATTGGACGTTGCAGAGTAGTGCCACTTAGAAATACCGGCGCAGCGCTTGCGCCTAAAAACGCATCTGATATTTTAATTGGCCTTGAAACTTTAGGCTTGAGAATGGATCGCCACTGCGAAAATGCACAGCATCTGGCTGAGTATTTTGAAAATCATCCAAAAGTGCTTTGGGTTAATTACGCAGGGCTTAAATCAAGCCCGTATAACGAAATGAGTCAAAAAATTACCAGTGGTAAAGCATCCGGTATTTTAAGCTTTGGTATTGCTGGTGGCCTAGAAGCGGGTACTCGTTTTATTGATGCGCTAAACATGATTTTACGCTTAGTTAATATTGGCGATGCCAAGTCGCTTGCGTGTCATCCTGCATCAACCACACACCGCCAATTAAATGATGATGAACTCGCTAATGCGGGCGTAAGTCGCGATTTAATTCGTTTGTCGGTTGGTATTGAAAACATTGCAGATATAATTGCCGATGTAAGCCAAGCGCTCGATAAAGCATAACGTTAATTTAAAGCCTTGAGGTATCGAGGCTTTTAGCTCTATTACGCTTTTGTGATATCGGCTCGTGGTGTTTCTAAAATCGATTTTTTTTCATCTTCAGATAATATTATCCAATCAAAAATTTCTTCGTTGGTACGCCCACAACCGGTGCAGTAACCGCTGCGCCTTTCGCATATTCCTAAGCAATCGGTTTTAAATTTAGATGGTTTTTTGTTTTGATTTAATTGGCGCATTATTAAAGTCCTAACGGTGGAGCAATTTCAAAGCTAGTAGTGAACCCATTACCTTCTTGATTGGTAGAGAGTGTAATGACAGGGGTTTTAGTATCAAGTACAAAGGTGCTGTAAATTGAACTTGCTGTTTCTTTTTGGCTTTCAAACCAACCTGTTGTGGTTAAGCATTGGCGTAATTGCTTAGCCAGTTTTTGATGAGACTTTACTGTTTGCGTTTGTGTTTTAATAGGCGTTTGGCATTGGTAGCTTGCTTGCTCTGACTTATTTAAAGTAACCGTACAGGTTGCTCCAATAATATGAGTATTAGTACGCCATTTATTAGTAAACTGGTTATTTACTTTATCTGTTTTGATTGAATTAAAACCAGACTCATAACCATTTATTAGGTTATTTATGGTGCTGCATTCATCGAGTGTTACTGTGGTTTTTACAGACTGATTCGTTGTAGTAGTGGTTGCTGTAGTTGTAGTCTGATTAGTTTTGCTGGTACAGCCCGCTAAAATAAACGCGATAACTAAAATAAATGCGACAATAGAAGGAGTAATATAGTTTTTCATAGTTCACAGTAACCGATTAATTTAGCCACGCACTATATCACACGTGATTTACTGTAAAAATAAAAAGACCCATAAGATATGAGCCTTTTTCAATTTGCTTTAGCAGGTGCTATTTATGGCGACCTTGCAAGCATTTAACTACATCTTCAAGGGCTAAGCCTTGGCGTTGTAGTAATACAGTCAGGTGATAAATTAAATCAGCAGACTCGTTTGTTAGCTCATCGTTATCGTGTTTCATAGCGGCAAGGGCAACTTCTACGCCTTCTTCACCTACTTTTTGACAGCTACGGCTTAAGTCTTTTGCAAATAATGACGCTGTGTAGCTTTTTTCAGGGTCGTCATTTTTACGCGCAACAATCACATCTTCTAACTGTGCTAAAAAGCTTAAACTTGGTTTTGCTTCATCACCAAAACAGCTTTGTGTGCCTAAGTGGCACGTTGGGCCTTCTGGGTTGGCAAGTACTAAAATTGAATCGTAGTCACAATCGGTATGCACAGATACTACGTTTAAGTAGTTTTCTGATGACTCGCCTTTGGTCCATAAACGCGATTTTGAACGCGAGTAAAACGTTACCTTATTGGTATCAAGCGTAACAGCGAGTGCTTCGCTGTTCATAAAGCCTTGCATTAAAATAACACCCGAGCGGGCATCTTGAATAATAGCAGGGATCATGTCACTTTTAGCGAAATCGACTTGAGCTTGGTTTTGTTGTGTTACTTGCATAATCTTGCTGCCACTTGGTTATCTGTTAAAAATTGTTTTAGTTCGCCAATGTTAATCACATTTTTATGAAAAACGCTGGCGGCTAATGCACCATCTACTTTGCTTTGTTTAAATACATCAACAAAATCTTGCATTGATCCCGCACCGCCAGAGGCGATTAAAGGAATGTTACATAGCTTGCGAATTTTACTTAACTGCTCGTTGTCGTAACCGTTACGAACACCATCTTGGTTCATACAGTTTAATACAATTTCGCCTGCGCCTAAGTCTTGTACACGTTTAACCCATTCTTGTGTTTTATAACGTGTACGGCTTGATGCATTAGGATCGCCGGTTAATTGATACACTAAATACTCGCCGGTCGTTTCATCAAAAAAGCTGTCAATACCTACAACAACACATTGCTTACCAAACTCATCGTGTAATTCTTTAATAAGTTCAGGGCGCGCAATAGCAGGGCTGTTAATGCTTATTTTATCAGCACCGCGCTCTAAAACACGCGCTGCATCAGCCACTGATTTAATACCGCCGGCTACACAAAATGGAATATCGATATTGCGTGCAATACTCTCTACCCAGTTTACATCAAGTAGGCGTTTTTCAACGCTTGCACTGATCTCGTAAAAAACCAGTTCATCGGCGCCAGCTTCGCTGTAGGCTTTAGCCATTGTCAAAATGTCACCAACAACTTCATGACCTTTAAACTTAACGCCTTTAACTACTTGACCGTCTTTAACGTCTAAACATGGGATTATGCGTTTTGATAACATGCCAGTGCCTCCTCAACGCTAAATGCGCCATCAAGCAATGATTTACCTAAAATAACGCCGCCAACACCTAGCTCTTTAAGCTTTTTAATATCATCTAGTGAGCTTACGCCCCCTGAGGCTTGCACTTTAATCGTGCTGTTATGACGAGTTAGGTCTTCGTAAAGCTCAAACGATGGACCCGTCATGGTGCCATCTTTACTGATGTCCGTGCATAAAAAATCAATAACACCCAAGCCTACATAAAAATCTACCAGCTCAAGTAAACCAAATTCAGATTCACTTAACCAACCGTGCGTAGCAGGTGCCCAGCCCGTGGCTGTTTTATTTACATCAAGAGCAATTACAAAATGCTCTGCGCCAAATTGCTCAATCCAGGCTTTTACTTGTTCGCGTTTTTCTACTGCCATTGAACCAATAACAACTTGGTTTGCACCGGCTTTTAGCCAATCACTTACATCTTGCTCTGAGCGAATACCGCCACCCACTTGGTACGGTACGTTAAGTGCTTTGGTTGCAGCTTGAATATGTTTCCACTGTTTTTTACTTGGATCGCGTGCACCTTCTAAATCAACAAGGTGTAGTTTACCTGCGCCACTGTCGGCGTATTCTTTTAAACGCGCGCCAAGTTCGAAAGGGTAAAATTGTGCTGTGTCGTATTTACCTTGATACAAGCGCACAATTTGATTTTGTAATACGTCTAATGCTGGAATAATCACAAATAATCTCTTTTTTGTTAGTTAATGGGCAGCTTACAACTGCCAATCAACAAAATTTTGTAATAAACGTGCGCCAACTTTTGCGCTGCGCTCTGGGTGAAATTGCATGCCCGCGTAATTGTCTTTAGCAACAATGGCTGAAAAGGTTTGACCGTACTCGCCGCTCACGAGTGTGGCGTCGTTTACCGTATGCGCAAAGCTATGAACAAAATACACTTGCTCATCGAGCGTCAGCCCTTTAGTTAATGCATGCTCTTTATTAACGCTTAAGTTATTCCAACCCATATGCGGCGACGTTAAATTGCCTACATCAAGCGCTTTTACTTGTCCTGGTATTTTACCTAGGCACTGTACGTTACCTTCTTCGGTGCTTTCGCACAGTAACTGCATACCTAAACAAATACCCATAAGCGGGCGCTGGTATTCATTTATAGCTTGTTGCCAACCGTTATCGACTAGGCGTTTCATAGCAACCGATGCATGGCCTACACCTGGCAATATAGCGCGCTCAAAACCCGCTAATTGCTCTGGTGATGTAATTACTGTTGGCGTTTGCCCTAAGCGTTCAAACGCAAAACGTACTGAATTTATATTGGCACAACCGGTATTAATTATGGCAATCATAAACATCCCTTAGAGCTGGCTGTTTGTTGGGTCGTGTCTTGTGCTACTGCCATACGAAGTGCACGTGAAAACGCTTTAAATAAGCCTTCTACTTGGTGATGACAGTTACCGTCGCTTACCGATAAAATAAGGCTAATGGCGGCGTTATCACTTAAGCTTTTGAAAAAGTGCTCAACCATTTGTACGTCTAAATCACCGGCTTTTTCGCGGCTAAAGTTAGCGTTTAATACAAATGATGCACGGCCCGATAAATCAATTTGTGCTTCAGCTTTACATTCATCCATAGGAAGAGCAAAACCATAGCGTGCAATTTGCGATTTAGTACCGAGGGCTTGTTTAAGTGCGACACCAAGAGCAATACCAATGTCTTCAACAAGGTGGTGCTCGTCTATGTGTAAATCGCCTTTGGCTTTAATGTTTAAACCAATGTTTGCGTGCGTGCGGATTTGATCAAGCATGTGATCAAAGAAGCCAAGACCGGTGTCTATGCTGCCATTTTTAGTTTGATCTAAGTTTATGGCTACATCAATTTGGGTTTCTTTAGTGTTTCGTGTAACACGACCTTCGCGGTTTGCGGTAGTCAATTTTGTCACTATCGCACTCCAATCGCCGTCGTATAAAATACCTTCACAAGATAAATTTTGAGCAAGGCCAATATCGGTCTGGCGATCGCCAATAACAAAAGAGCGCGCTAAGTCTACTTTGCCAGAGCGCATAAGCTCGGTAAGTAAGCCCGTTTTAGGTTTACGGCAGTCACAATTTTGCTCGTCAAAGTGTGGGCAAATTAATACCTCGTCAAAGCTAATGCCTTGGCTTTGCATTATGTCCATCATTTTATCTTGTGCTATATCAAAGTCAGCAGTCGGGAAGCTGTCTGTGCCTAAGCCATCTTGGTTAGACACCATTACTAAACGGTAACCTGCGGCTTGTAATTGTAATAACGCAGGAATAACACCAGGTAAAAATGCTAGCTTTTCAAGGCTATCCACCTGTTTGTCGGTAATTGGTTCTTCAATAATAGTGCCGTCGCGGTCTATAAATAAATAGGGGTTACTCATGATACTTCGTTTCCTGCTAAAGATGCTGCGGTAGCCGGCGTTTGTAAGCCATCTAACCAAATTTTTACTTGTTCAAGTTCTTGTTCACTGCCAATTGAAATTCGTAGCCAGTCGTCTTCACCGTATAGTGTAAAAGCGCGCATAACCAAACCTTGCTCAAGTGCAATTTTAAAGTAGTTTTTATCGGCTAATTTTAAAGTAACAAAGTTACCTTCACCAGTGAGAATTTTTAATGCAGCAGGGGAGGCGTTTAGCCAATCTACCAACTTAGCTTTTAAGCTATTTAAAATAGTAACTTGGCGGCGCATTGATGTAATTGCATCGGGTGCAATTGCTTGCGCTGCAATACTTGCCACTACGCCAGATACTGGATACGGCGCAATGACTTTACGAATTGGCGCTAGTACGCTCGCTTGTGCAAGCGTAAAGCCTGTTCTGAGCCCTGCTAGCGCAAAGGCTTTAGAAAGCGTACGCAAAACCACTACATTACTAAACTCATTAATAAGTTTTGTGGCGCTTTGCTTTGGGCAGAACTCTATATAGGCTTCGTCAACAATAACCAGTGCTTTACCCATAAGTGCTGTTGCAATCGCTTTTACTTTATCAAGTGGTGTTAGGCTGCCCGTTGGATTATTTGGGTTACAAATAAATACCAGTTTTGAGCTGCCAACAGCTGCAACTATTTCGTCAGCACTGCCACTTAATAATAATTCTTGGGTAAGCGCGTTAATACCAACGTTGTGTGTATCGGCGGTAACTTTGTACATACCGTAGGTTGGTAAAAATAGCGCAATACTATCTTTAGCTGGCTCACAGTATGTGCGCACTAAAAGCTCAATGCCTTCATCTGCGCCGCGCGTCATTAATACATTTTCGCTTTCAAGCTCTGTATAAGCGGCGTAACGGTCAATAACCAGTTGCGGTTGTGGATCGGGGTAGCGATTTAAATCCTCAATACTCAGTTCAAGGTTTTTAGCATACGGGCTTTCGTTAGCATTGAGCCACGTAGTACCGGTTAGCTTTTCACTTTTTGCAGAGCTGTATGCAGCAAGGGCTGCAATATTTTTAGGTAATAAGCTAGACGCTTGTGCGCTCTCATTGCTCATTTTTAATTGCCTCTAAACGAATTGAAACCGCATTAGCGTGGGCATCAAGGCCTTCTGCATCTGCAAGTGGTAAAATTGCTTTTGAAAGCTGCGTTAAACCACTTTTAGTAATTGTTTGCACTGTGTATGTACGAAAAAAATCAAGCAAGTTTAAACTCGAGTATGTTGCACTGTAACCATATGTTGGTAACACGTGGTTAGTACCCGATGCGTAATCGCCTGCAGATTCTGGTGTGTAGTCACCTACAAATACTGAGCCTGCATTTTTAACTTTATCTAGGTAAGGTGTTGCATCGCCTAGTTGTAAAATTAAGTGCTCTGGGCCGTATTGCGCCGATACATCAAATGCTTGCTCAACTGAATCAACCAAAATAAGTGAAGAATTAGCGAGCGCTTGTTCGGCTGTTTCTTTACGGCTCAAATTAGCTAACTGGCGTGTAAGTGCCTGCTGAGTTTGTTCTATAATTCTTTCGCTGTTACATAATAAAATAACTTGCGAGTCTGCGCCGTGCTCTGCTTGTGAGAGTAAATCGGCGGCTATAAATTCTGGGTTTGCACGTTCATCTGCAATAACAAGTACTTCAGACGGACCTGCTGGCATATCAATTGCCATACCTGGAATAGTTTGCGCAACGAGCTGTTTAGCCATTGTTACAAAGCTATTACCTGGGCCAAATATTTTGTTCACTTTAGGAACCGATTCGGTGCCATACGCCATTGCTGCAATTGCGCCTGCGCCACCACTTTCTATTAACGTAGTAATGCCACATAACTTAGCTGCATATAAAATAGCAGGGTTAATCGCTTTATCACCTTGTACTGGTGTAGCAAGTACAACGGTTTTTGCGCCGCTTAACTGCGCTAATACACCCTGCATAATAACCGACGATGGCAGTGGAGCACTGCCACCGGGTACATAAATACCGACTGCTTCGATGGCTTGATATTTCAGTTCACATACAACGCCTGGTTGGGTTGATAATTTAATATCTTTTGGCAACTGCGCTTCGTGAAAACGTTTAACATTTGCATAAGCGGTGTCAATTGCGTATTTAAGCTCTGCACTTAGTGCTTGCTCAGATGCGTTAATTTCATCAAGCGGAACACATAAGCGAGGATTAGCTCTATTATCAAACTCTTTAGCCATGCTAAGTAAGGCTTCATCGCCTTGCTCTTTTACGTTAGCTAAAATAGTTTTGCATATAGCTTCAACCTTGGCACTGGCAGAAACTGCAGGGCGCATTAACGCCGCTGTTTGTACTTGTGAAGATTCCTCATTCCAACGAAGCATGGCACTTACTCCATCATTTTTTCAATTGGCATAACTAAAATAGAGTTAGCGCCTAAGGCTTTTAACTGCTCCATTGTTTCCCAAAATAATGTTTCGCTGCTTACCATGTGCAGTGCTACGTATTCATCGTTACCAGCAAGGGCAAGTAGAGTAGGTTGACCAGAACCTGGTAAAATTTCACAAATTTCATCAAGTTTGTTTTTTGGTGCGTGTAACATGATGTATTTGCTTTCTTTAGCTTGTCTAACACCACGTAGGCGCGGCATAAGCTTATTGATTAGTGCTAGTTTGTCAGCATCTTGAAGATCTTTATTTTGAATTAAACACGCGTTTGATTCTAAAATTGTATCGCCTTGAATCAAGCCGTTAGCTTCAAGTGTTGCGCCAGTAGACACCAAATCACAAATTGCATCAGATAAACCCGCACGCGGTGCTACTTCAACAGAGCCAGTAAGCATTACTGTACTTGCGTTAATGCCTTCGCGCTTTAACCACTGAGTTAAGATTTCTGGGTAGGTAGTCGCAATACGTTTGCCTTCAAACCAGCTCTTATCACGCGCGCCAAGCTCTTGTGGCCATGCAAGTGCAAGACGACAGTAACCAAAGTCTAGTTTTGAAAGTTTGGTTACTTCACTTGGCACACCTTGGCGCATCCGTTCTGCTTGAACTTCTACTAGTACGTTTTCGCCAACAATACCTAAATCACATACACCGTCCATTACTAAACCCGGAATATCGTCATCGCGTACACGCAGTACGTCAATTGGCATATTAGTTGAGTGTGCAATTAAGCGTTGTTCACGAAGGTTAAGCTTAACACCTAACTGTTTTAGTAGATCTTGACAATCTTTAGATAGGCGGCCGCCTTTTTGGATGGCGATACGTAGACGATTACTGTTGTTCATTATTCATTTTCCTTTAATTTAAAAACTAAAAACCCCGAGGGGAACCTCAGGGCGAAAATGAATCAATGTTATTTGAATCGCCAGAGGTTCCTTTTAGGAATAACCTCTCAGCGAAAGACCTGACAGGTTATTCCGATGAATGGTGGTGATGATGTACTGTTGTCAGGTTTAAGCGCATTTTTTATCCTATATAACTGCCCGTCATTTGGTTAACGTTCAGTTGTTATCTGTTTAAATAAATTTCGCATTTATAAAAACATAAATAGCCTGATTATGGCAAGTTTTATTTAGCTAAATTAAAGTATATCTTATAACTGTCGATACTATAGAAGATAATACATGTAGTTTTAATAATGTAATTGTTTATTAGTCAAACAGTTAAATAAGGAAGTACGTATGGACATCATGATCCCTTACTTAGGAACTATCACTCGTTTAGCTGTTGAATCTAAAGGGGCATTTCATATTGCGGGTGTACAAAGTGGAGCCGCAGCTGAAAAGGTCGATCTAGAAAATAAAAAAAAGCGTGAGTTACAAAAGAAGAAAAAGCTCAATACCCTCGACGATCAAACAAAAAAAACAAAGACTAGCGCTGATGACGACGATCCCCCACATTTAGATACATGGGCCTAATGAAGATCCCATAATTAAAGTAAAGAGGCCCAGATAGGGCCTTTTTTAATGTGTATATTTAATTTTAAATGCAATTCAATTGTTAATTAAGTGTGTAAAAATAAAACAGAAAGTAAACTTATGTGTACATGTTGTTACCGACTGATTTGTTTTTCCTTATCTTTGTTATACCAATATATTGAATATAAATAACTTAATTTATTATCTCATACTTTAATTGTAAATTATTTGTTTCATTTTCATTTATGTTATTTGTAACCTAGGCTGATCCTTAATCGGGAACAGGTAGTGCCGATTAACAAAGTACATTAAAACTAAATAATCTAATGGAGCGTAAACGTGAAATTATCAAAAATAACAATTGCAACTCTTGCTGCTTTTACATTAATGCAAGCATCAAGCGCAGTAGCCGCAAATAAGAAATACCTAAATGAACACGTAAATACTAATAATACGTTGTCTGCATCAACAGCGACCCCAGATCAATTAGTTGGCTTAGAGGCCGGGAACAAATTAGTTGTAATTAAAGAAATTAAAAGTAATAACGGCGACACAACTCGATTATTTCAGCAAGTATACAATGGCCTACCTGTTATAGGTGACAGAGTGAGTTTAACCTTTAACAGCAACGGGCAATTTAAACATGCTCACGGTGCTGCGGTATATGACATTTCAAGTGATATAAACACGGTAACCCCAAAGTTAAATAAACAGTTAGCGATAGCTAAAGGATTACAAAAATCTCCTCAGGCGCTTCAATCTGTCGGTTTAGAAAAGCATGACGAGAAATCGCAATTAGCAATTTGGGTTGATGAGCAAGGTAAGGCGCATCTTGTTTATGAAGTATCTTATGTTACTTACGGAAGTAATCCATCTCGTCCATATCAAATCATTGATGCGAACTCGGGTGAGCTATTATTTAGCTTAGACAACCTTCAACATGCAGATGCAACAGGCCCAGGCGGTAATTTAAAAACGGGCCAGTATATTTATGGTACTGATTTTGCCAGCCTAGATGTTACGCAGTCTGGTAATAACTGCACAATGAATAATAGCAATGTAAAAACCATTAATTTGAATGGTGGCACAAGTGGTACAAGTGCATATTCATTTACTTGCCCTGAAAATACGTTTAAAGAAATCAACGGTGCATATTCACCACTTAATGACGCACACTTCTTTGGCAACGTAATTTTTAACATGTACAACGATTGGATCGGCTCGCCGCCACTTTCATTTCAACTACAAATGCGAGTGCATTATAGCAGTAACTATGAGAATGCATTTTGGGATGGTCGTGCAATGACATTTGGCGATGGTCTAAATACGTTCTATCCATTGGTGAGCTTAGATGTGTCTGCTCATGAGGTGAGCCATGGCTTTACTGAGCAAAACTCTGGCTTAGTTTATAGTGGAAAATCAGGCGGCTTAAACGAGGCTTTTTCTGACATGGCGGGTGAAGCTGCTGAATTTTACATGAAAGGCAGTAATGATTGGCTAGTCGGAAAAGAGATATTCAAGGGCAATGGTGCATTGCGCTATATGAACAATCCGACACAAGATGGGCGCTCAATAGACAATCAAAGTAGTTATTCTTCAGGAATGGATGTACATCATAGCTCAGGAGTATTTAATAAAGCGTTTTATAATTTAGCAACAACACCAGGTTGGGATACGAAAAAAGCATTTTTAGTCATGGCGCGTGCAAATCAACAATATTGGACAGCAAGTACTAACTGGGATCTTGCCGGTAATGGGGTTATGGATGCAGCCTGTGACTTAAATTATGAGCCAAATGACGTAAAAGCGGCATTAAGTGCTGTTGGTGTTACCTCTAGTTTGAGTGCTGGAAGTTCATGTGATTCAGTGCCTCCAATTGAAGACGAAGCACTCTCGAATGGCGTACCTCGTCCTGACATCAGTGGCTCAGCGAAACAGCAAATATTCTTTACACTGGATGTTCCTGCAGGTGCGAGTAATTTAGCATTTACCACGTCAGGTGGAACAGGTGATGCTGATTTATATGTACAATTTGCGACTAAGCCAACGCTTACTAGCTTTGATTGTAAAAGCACAACTTCAACCAGTAACGAAAGCTGCTCTATTAGTAATGCTCAAGCGGGTACTTATTATGTAATGGTTGAGGCTTGGGATCAAATTTCAGGAGTCTCGTTACTTGGCAGTTTTGATGGCGATACGGGTGGCACAACACCAATCAATCGAACTGAAGAAAATGTGAGTGTCAATGCTGGAAACTGGACTCGATTTACTCAAAATTTGAGTGCAGGCTACAGCTCACTTAATGTTTCAATTGCAGGAGGCAGTGGTGACGCTGATTTATATGTAAACTTTGGAACAGAGTCGGGTACAAATGCTTACGTTTGTCGCCCTTATAAAAATGGCAATAACGAAAGTTGTACTATCGATAATCCACAAGCGGGAACTTGGCATATCGATTTACAAGGCTTTCGCACTGCAAGTGGTGTAACGCTAGATATTAAAGCGAACTAAATTCATTCCTGGGGAGCATCCGCTCCCTTTTTTATCTTAGTAATGTCACTTTCTATGAATATAGCTCGATTTAAAAGGAATCAATTTATGAAACATTTACTAAATGTCGCGTTAGTTAGCGCCAGTACCTTAATTGTTCAACCACTGTATGCACAAGACAACGAAAATATTTGGGTGACAATAGATCCTATTGCAGCAAAACATTACCAGCAGACTCAAAAAACAGTAAGCAAATCACGTGAATCATTAAGTATGCGTACAACTGAATTAGATACGGTTAACTTTTTGCAGGTAAAGCCCGAAAATATAGCAGGCCTGAGTGAATTTATGCATGATAATTACCACCGGTGCGGTGGTTTTGTAGCGCATGAATCGCTTGATGAAGCTAAGCAATACACGCAGCAACTAGCTGCTGTTAAAAATCAAAGTGCTTTGGCTTTTAACTATAGTATTGATAACGCGCAAACAACACAGCAACTAATAAATAGTGTCAGCCCAAATAATTTAACAAATACTGTTAATTCAATGAGCAACTTCTACAACCGCTACTATACAGCTCAAACAGGAATAGATGCATCACAATGGCTAAAAAACTACTGGCAACAATTAGCCACAAGTCGCAGTGATATTAGCGTTGAATACTTTACACATAGTTGGGCGCAATCTTCAATTATAGTCACAATACCAGGGGATGAAAAAGCGGATGAGATTGTTGTTATAGGTGGACATTTAGATTCGATTAACCAATCAAATCCAACAAATGGACGCTCTCCAGGTGCGGATGATAATGCCTCAGGTATTGCTGTATTATCAGAAGTGTTAAGAGCAATTGTCGATAATAACTACAAGCCGCAAAGAACAATTCATATAATGGGGTTTGCAGCTGAAGAGGTGGGTTTAAGAGGGTCAAAGGCGATTGCCTCTGCATATAAATCACAAGGTAAAAATGTTGTAGGTATGGTGCAGTTTGATATGACGGGCAACAACGGCAGCAATGAAGATATTGTGATGATGACTGATTACACGACCAATGCTCAAAATCAATTTTTGGGTCAGCTTATTGATACTTATTTGCCTTCTATTAGCTACGGTTTTGATCAATGTGGATATGGATGTTCGGATCACGCATCTTGGTATCAACAGGGGTTTACAGCATCGATGCCATTTGAATCAAAAATGGCCGATATAAATCGATTAATTCACACTGTTAACGACACTAACTTTGACGCTGATCATGCGAGTAAATTTGCAAAATTAGCTGTGAGTTATGCATCTGAAATGGCAAAAAATGCAGGCGACGTAGTACCACCAATCGATAACGAACTACAAAATGGTGTTGCAGTGTCTGGTATCACTGAAAATGCAAAAGCGGAACGTGTGTACACATTAAAAGTACCCAGTAATGCAACTAATTTGAACTTCACCACATCAGGTGGTACGGGGGATGCCGATTTATACGTTAAGTTTAATTCAGCTCCGACACTCACTAGTTTTGACTGTAAAAGCACAACGTCTTCAAGTAATGAGCGTTGTGAAATAAGTAATGCTCAAACGGGAGTTTATTATGTCATGGTCCAAGCATGGGATGCGATTACTAATGTTTCTTTGACTGGTAGCTATAATGAAGGTAGTGGACTTGAGCCAATCAATCGGGTAGAAAATAATGTTTCTGTAACAGCAAACAATTGGGCTCGATACACACAAGATCTTGATGCAGGATATTCAGCATTAACGGTTAATATGACCGGCGGTAGTGGAGATGCGGATTTGTACTTAAATTTTGCAAGCCCATCAACAGAGTCTGTATATCAATGTAGACCTTTTAAAAATGGCAATACCGAAACCTGTCGTATTGATAACCCGCAAGCGGGTACATGGTACATAGATTTAAAAGGCTATAGTTCAGCAAGTGGAATTACCTTATCTATTAACGCACAATAATAATTAGTAGGGGGCAATGCCCCTTTATTATATAACTTAATTACTTGCCCTTGATGTTTAGCTTACGTAAAATCGCGCTATTATTTCTTGTAAAGTGATTGGTATTATCAAACAACTGTTTAGTGCAACTGGGCCTTTGGCGTTATCTTTAGATGGATATACACCACGTCAGCCCCAAATAGATATGGCTGTTGCCGTTGCAGATGCATTAAAAAACAGTTCGCAATTGGTAGTTGAAGCGGGCACGGGGACAGGTAAAACGTTTGCCTATTTAGCGCCTGCACTTAAATCTAAAGGTAGAACCATCATTTCCACCGGTTCTAAAGCCTTGCAAGAGCAGTTATATCACCGCGATTTACCGCAGCTTGTTAAAGCGCTTAGTGCCTCTAAAAAAACCGCCTTATTAAAAGGGCGTGCCAATTACCTATGTACCTACCGACTTAACCAGCATGTTGCCCATGTACCTACTGATGATTCAGACGTAATGCATCAATTAGCTATGGTCGCTAAATTTGCCAGTGAAACACAGTCAGGTGATTTAGCCGATTGCATTGGTATAGAAGATGATGCCAAAGTACTGCCTTATGTAAACTCAACGGCAGATAACTGCTTAGGCAAAGAATGCCCAGACTTTCAAAGCTGCTATATACGCAAAGCGCGTTTAACAGCGGCCGATGCCGATGTGGTTGTTATTAACCACCATTTGTTTTTTGCCGATATGGCCGTAAAAGAAAGCGGCTTTGCTGAATTGATGCCAAAAGCAGATGCCTATATATTTGACGAAGCCCATCAGTTAAGCGAAATTGCCAGTGATTATTTTGGCGAGAGTGTTAGCACTAAAAAGCTGGTGGATTTAATTAATGACTTACGTGCTATTTATAGAGCTGAAATACCCGATATGCTGCAACTCGGTAAAAGCTTAAATAAGCTAGAGACAAGTGTTGCAGATTTACGATTGCAGTTTGGTGTTGATGGTAGCAGAGGTGACTGGCGAGAAAAACTGAGCGACAAACAAATTTGTGCAGCACTTCATCGTGTGATCAGTGATTTAGATTTTGTTTATCAGGTACTTAAACTGTGTTTAGACAGAAGCGATAAAATAGAGCATCCGTTTGAGCGAACACTTGCTTTTAAAGGCCAGTTAGAGCGTGTGTTTGACACGGCTCAAACTGGTTTTAGTTATTGGTATGAAACAACACGTCGTTATTTAACGATTAATATAACACCACTTAATGTCTCCGCTAAATTTGCTCAAATGATGCAAGACACTGGCGCAGGCTTTGTGTTTACATCAGCTACGCTTTCGGTCGACAACAAATTAGCGCACTTTAACGCAAGTTTGGGTTTAAAACCAAAGCAAAGCATGATGGTAGACAGCCCGTTTGATTACCCTAATCAGGCATTGTTATGTTTGCCACGTTATTTACCTGAATCACACGCTGATAACATGCCCCACGCAATTGTAAAACTCACACTCGAACTTATAAAATCAGCACAAGGGCGCTGCTTTGTGCTTTTTACTAGTTATCGAATGATGCATTTGGTCGCTGAAGGACTCACCACACAAATAGACTACCCAGTTTATATGCAGGGGCAAATGTCTAAGCGTATTATCTTAGAGAAGTTTACCCGCCATGGTAATGCGGTGTTACTCGGCACAGCTTCTTTTTGGGAAGGTGTTGATGTACGCGGCAGCACACTAAGCTGTGTTATTATTGATAAATTACCATTTGCAGCCCCCGATGACCCTTTATTACAAGCCAAAATGCAAGATTGCCAAATGCAAGGAAAAGACCCTTTTGCACACATACAATTACCGCAAGCGGTGATTGCACTAAAGCAAGGTGTCGGGCGTTTAATTCGTGATAGCAAAGATAAAGGCGTCCTTGTAATATGTGATAATCGCCTAGTTACACGTCAGTATGGGCAAGTGTTTTTAAAGAGCTTACCGCCAATGCGCCGCACGCGGAGTTTAGAAGATGCCAATAAATTTTTACAACAAATTAATTAGAGTAATAAAATGATTAAAAGTAATATCCTCGCCCTCGACGCTTCTACTGAAGCACTGTCAATTGTTTTACATTTTCAGGGCCAAACATTTCATCATTTTGAAGAATGCCCGCAGCAGCACAGCCAAAAAATACTTCCACTCGTGGATGAGTTGTTAACCAAGGCTAACTGTAAATTGAAAGATTTAGATGTGATTGGTTTTGGTCAAGGACCCGGTAGTTTTACTGGCGTGCGTATTAGTGTTGCAATAGCACAAGGGCTTGCGTATTCAACAAACTTACCACTAGTTGGCGTTTCAACACTTGCTATTATGGCGCAACAAGCGTTTGAACAAAACGGCAGCCTTAGTATTTTCCCTAGTATAGATGCGCGTATGGGGGAAATATATTTCGCTCATTACCAAGCAAAAAATAATTTAGTGCAACTAGTCAATCAAGAGTGTGTAATAAAGCCTGACCTATTAAGCGATGACTATATTACTTCTACTGAGCCATCTATCGCAGTGGGCACTGGGTTTAAAACCTACCCAGATGCGCTTAATAACTTTGGAAACGTGACAATTAATAATGAGATTACGTTACCTGATGCCCGGTATATGTTAGCGCATGTTGAAGCCGCGTTTTTAGCGGGTAATATTGTCAAAGCAAGCGATGCTCAACCTAAATATGTTCGTGATACGGTAACTTGGAAAAAGCTACCTGGGCGTGAGTAATCGTATTATTTGCAAATTGGTTGTTTTTAAATCATAATTTTAAACAATATTAAGGTTGGAGATGCGTAATGACGCTGCCTATTGGTTCAGGTTTTTTTACCGGAGATATTCCGGGGAGGGTTAGCTCTACTCAGGTCGTTACTAATAAACCACAGAGTTTAGTAGAGCAACCGGCTACACAAAAAGCGAACACCGATTATGTAAAAAGCAGTAAAAAAGGCGAAGAGCTTGCCAATCAACTGTTTAAAAGCAGCGCTAAAAGCAACGAATACAGTCAAACAATTTACGACCAACCATCAGCTCAAGTAAGCAAAGCAATTTCTACTTATACTGAATTTGCTAATTTAGAGCGCCGTGCTGAAGTGCAAAATTTAATAGGTGTTGATATTTACGCATAAAGTTTATTAGCACGCTTTAAAGACAGAATAAAAAAGCCCGAACACACATTCGGGCTTTTTTATTACAGTGTCAAAGTTTACTTTTCAATAAAGCCAATCAGCTTATCAGCAATGTCAGTATTGTTCTGTGATCCAAAAAAATGCTCGCTACCTTTACCATAGGCAAATACTTGAACATCTACAGCTGTATGTCCGCCTGTTGTCCAGCCAGTAAAGCTAGTATCACTAATAATACTTTTAACGGCTAAATTAAGCGCTTTGTCGCCCATTTTTTTAGCTTGCTCAAGTTTAATTTGATTTTCAGTTGTGAATTCAATGTTCGTGTTAGTCGTCCACACTGATTTTAAATCTTTTGCATCAAGTAATAACTGAGTAAGTTTACCTGCGGTTGCTTTAACGCCTTTAACTACTTCAGTTTCCCACTTGTATTGACCGTGTGCCCCAAGAGTTAATCCTCCTGTAGAGTGATCGGCTGTTACTACTAAAATAGTATCTTTATTTTTGTCGACATAGGCTTTTGCTTTTTCAATTGATTTTGCAAAGTCGTCCATTTCAGCCATCGCACAAGCAATATCATTTGCATGACCACACCAATCTATTTGACTGCCTTCAATCATCACAAAAAAACCGCTTTTGTTTTGAGTATCTAGTAAATCAAGCGCTTTGGATGTTAGTTGCGTAAGGCGAGTTGGGTTCTCATCAAGTGCAAAAGGTAAACCTTTTGGCGCATACAAACCTAAAGCGGGTATTTGAGTTATTTGGCCGAGATTGCTAATGTCATCGCCATATTGATAGCCAGCGGCTTTAAACTCATCAACTAAATTACGATCGTCTCTAATAAAGTATTTAGTACCACCACCTAACATTAAATCGACTGGTAATTTACCAACAATTTTATTGTCTATGTAGTCGTTAGCAATCGCATCGTAATTATTACGCGATTCATTATGCGAAGCGAAGCTTGCAGGCGTTGCATGATTTATTTGTGATGTTGCAACAAGTGCCGTTGTCATACCGCGCTCTTTTGCAATTTCAAGCATGGTTTTAACCGCTTTTTTGTGTGTATCTACGGCTATAGCGCCATTGTAACTTTTATGCCCGCTGCTAAGTGCTGTAGCACCTGCTGCACTATCGGTTACATACGTATGGTCATCCGGATAGGTATGCGCCATGCCCTTTAATATTGTATCAAAAACGGTACCTTCGATTTCTTTAGTTGCAGGGTCATCTTTAAAATAGCGATAAGCTGTGGTGTATGCCGGACCCATGCCGTCACCAATCATATAAATTACATTTTTAGGCGCTGACTCTGCGTAAGCACCTGATGCAGAGCACAAAAGTGCTAATAAGCTGAACTGTTTTTTCATAGTTGTACCTTTTGAGTGTACCTTATTTAAAAGCCTGCGTTATTGTATACCTTAAGCATGATAAATAAATTAATATATGAGATGAATTACAATAAGTGATGTTGTTTTTAAAAGAGTATTGGGTTGGTATTTATAATCTCTATAGTTAAAAAATATATCGCTTTTATGTACTAATACCAAACTGCATAAATCTTTGATCAATTTAACGAATTAAATTGCACTATAACGTCGTTAAAAATTTTTTATTCAGTTAAGGATATTAGCTAAAATATATTTTTATCAGTTATAAAAATGGCTAACGATATGTTAGTGGTCTT
>NZ_PNDU01000124.1:0-6147 GCF_005886635.1 Pseudoalteromonas sp. S558
GTTCTTATCTAGGGACGACTAACACTTAGTTGCTAGTTTTTTACTTAGCCCACTAGGTTACAAACCTCGCGCCGAGATTAAATCGCCCCTAGATTGAACAAATTTCAATCCACAAAGGTCAACACGCCCTAGGGATTCACAAGAGATAGGAAGTCTGTGAAAGCAATTAAAACAATCATAAAATATAAAGTCATCAGCTTTTTATTATTATTTCATATTAGCTCGCTTGCCCTACCACTGTACTTAGATACATATACAAATGAGCAAGGTTTATCGCAAAATTCAATTACCTGCAGTACCACTGATGAAAAGGGATTTCATTGGTTTTCGACCCAAGGCGGCTTAAACCGATTCGATGGATATGAATTTAAACACTATAAATTCAACCCTTCACAACCGAGTATTTCGGGGAATTGGATTACAGACTGCCTGAATTTAGGAAACGGCCAACTTTGGTTTGCGACAACAAGCAACGGCCTCAACTTATTAAATACTGAAACAGGAAATTTTAGTGTTTTTAACCAGTATTCAACCCCCTCTATTACAAACGAACGCATTTCAGCAATTATCTCTAATTCCCCCGAAACAATTTGGATTGGTCACGATAAGGGGCAACTTACTCGGTTAAATACAAACACAAATACTACCGAATTATTTACTTATCAAGACATCAATCAATTAAATGTTGTTTTTAAAGATATGCTTTTTGATGACAAAAAAAACCTTTGGTTAGCAAGTAATATTGGGCTTATTAAATTCGATTCAATAACAAATCAGTTCACACACATACCTAATAGCCCAAAACAACTCTGGCAATTAAAAAAAGCATCAAACGGCCAGTTAATTCTAGGAGGCAAAACTGGTCTAAGTGTTTTTGACTTAAACACACTCGCATTTTATAACTTTGAGCAACTCAAAAATGTTTGGGTAACTGATATGCTTATTGATGATGAAAAAAACTTATGGGTAAGCACTTATGGTCATGGTCTTTATTATCAAACTAAAGACATTTTATTAAGTAAAGAGTTTCAGCAACTTACTCACTCTCCAAATTTAAAACATGGCTTAGCTAACGACCACCTATTGTCACTTTACCAAGACCCTCAAGGTATTATTTGGATTGGTACAGACGGCTATGGGTTACATCGCTATGATAAAAGGCAGACTCAGTTTGGTCATCAAAAACATCAAAGCAATAACCTGGCTTCAATTTCGAATGACTTTGTAAGAGCAATACTCAAAGACAGCAACAACTTACTTTGGATTGGCACACGCGATGGCCTTAACAAGCAAACTAATAATGGTTTTAAACGTTATAAAGTGAATGAAAACCCTACAACGGGCTTAACTAACAACAATATATTTAGTTTTTA
This sequence comes from Pseudoalteromonas sp. S558, assembly GCF_005886635.1. NCBI lineage: Bacteria > Pseudomonadati > Pseudomonadota > Gammaproteobacteria > Alteromonadales > Pseudoalteromonadaceae > Pseudoalteromonas > Pseudoalteromonas sp. S558. Next base: position 1,374 of record NZ_PNDU01000124.1, read on the forward strand.
TGAAGATGCCAAGAAGCGCTTATGGATAGGCACATACGGCGGTGGTTTACTACTTTATAACCCAGTTAATGATAGTTTTTCAGCTTTTACAGTGCAAAGTCATCAACTCAGTAGTAACCGTATTTATGCAATCGAGGGCGATGAAAATGGTAATTTGTGGCTGGGCAGTAATGAAGGATTAACGCGTTTTAACCCCGATACATTGCAAGTTACACACTTTAAATACAGCACAGATAAAAATAGTATCTCAAATAATACTGTTTTTAGTATTACTTATGACAGCTACAACAATATTATATGGGCTGGAACCCGTGCAGGGCTCAATAAACTTTCTTTAAATGATGAAATATTTACTCATTACCAAAGCGATCTTAAAAAGCCTAATAGTTTAACGCACGACATGGTTACATCCTTGCATTTACAAGATAAAAACACTTTATGGGTAGGTACTTTTGGCGGGCTCAATAAATTAAATATCCCAACAAACAACGTTATAAAAATTACCGAGTTCGATGGCTTACTTAATGATAATATTTTTGCAATTAAACAAGATAGCAACGGCTACTTGTGGCTCAGTAGTAATCAAGGGCTAACCCGTTATGCTGCTAAGACTCAAAAAATGCAGCATTTTTTACCCGCAAATGGAGCGCAGCATAATTCATTTATTTTAGGTGCCGCTTTTCAAGCCGATGATGGCGAATTATTTTTTGGTGGTATTAATGGTTTTAATCAATTTGATCCGTTAAAACTAACTCTAGCAACCCAACCTCCAGAACCCATTATTACAGACTTACTTATTTATAACCAGTCAGTCGCGACGCAGCAATATATAAAAGCCAATACTCAAGTGGCTAAGCTTATAAGCTATACAGACAGACTCTTTTTTAAAGAAGAAGATGGAGTTATCGGTTTTAAGTTTTCTGCTTTAAACAGTGCAGAGCCCCCTTCTCAATACCAATATGCTTACAAGTTAGCTGGATTAGATAAGCAGTTTTTATACGCAAACAAAAATCAGAGGCAAGTTAGCTATTCTCAACTTCCCGCTGGAAGCTATCACTTTATTGTAAAAGTTAAAGACCAATACGGCCAATGGAGTGATGATAAAACGATGGTTGCGCTTACGGTTACTCCACCTTGGTGGAAGAACAATGTCGCTTATGTCACTTACATCATTATCGTATTATTTATAATCTGGTTAATTATAACCGCAAGGTATAGAGCTAAAATAGCAGAACAAGCTAGTTTAAAAGAGCGAGAGCTTAGTAACTTAAAAACTCAACTATTAGATAACGTTAGCCATGAGCTTAAAACACCATTGAGCTTAATATTAGCGCCACTTGAGAGTTTACAAAAAAGCCATAAAGATTCAGACACTCAACAAAAACTAGCGATGATTCATCGCAACAGTCATAAATTATTAGATCAAATAAATCAACTTTTGCAATTAAGCCAACGCCCTAGTTCAGCAGTAAAATACGTAACGCCCTATGCTATAAAGCCATTGATAATACAGCTAATAGAAGACTTTACTCCTCTATTTGAACAAAAAGATATTACATTCGAGTTTAAAGATTTAACGCAGCAGAGTATTTACCTTGAGTTAGAGCATGAACATATAACTTCAATTATTAGTAACTTATTGAGTAACGCTCACAAATACACAACAAACACAGGAAAAGTGCTACTTCAACTATCAGCTCAAAATAAAACTTTTGTAATATCTGTATCAGACACGGGTGTCGGTATAGATAAAGAGCACCTTGAAGCAATTTTTCAACGTTTTACACGTATAAATACCAATAATCAAAGTGGCAGCGGTATTGGCTTAGCGCTAGTAAAGCAGCTCACCGAGCAATACGCAGGCACCATAAATGCAACAAGTAAAATAAATAAAGGTAGCTGCTTTACGGTTTCATTGCCAACAGCTCAAAAACAAGAAGCGTCCAACCTCACAGTGCTTACTACATCTAAAAACGACAATGAACGTAGCGCAAAAAGTAATAAAATTCTTATTATTGAAGATAACGACGAAATGCGTGACTTACTGACTTCTCTCTTTATTAACAGCTATGAATGCATAAGTGCATTCAATGGCAAACAAGGCTTAGCATTATGTACAAATGAAATGCCAGATTTAGTGATAAGTGATGTAATGATGCCCGTTATGGATGGTTATCAGTTTATTAAAGCACTGCGCAGCGACACGGCTATTAGCCACATTCCAGTTCTATTGCTTTCAGCAAAGGCTGATACTAACAGTAAACTAAAAGGCCTAGACTTACTTGCAGATGATTATTTAAGTAAGCCTTTTGAGCCGCAACTTTTACTAAGCCGCGTTCAAGGGTTATTAACGATTAGAGAAGTGCTTAATCAACATTTAAAACAGCAGCTACCGGCTTTATCACAAACAATCCAACTCGACCCACAAATGGTACAAAGTAAAGACTACATATTTACCCAGCGTGTAAAAGCAATAGTAAAAGAGCATTATCAAGACGAAGCGTTTAGCGTAGAAGAATTTGCAGCAGCGCTTTACCTGAGCCCTCGCGCTTTGCAATTAAAAATGAAAGCCTTGTATAACTTAACACCTAGCGACTACATTCGAAACATTCGTTTAGAATTCGCAGAAGAACTTTTGAAAAACAGTAATCTTGCAATAGGATTAGTTGCGCAACAAGTCGGCTTTAATTCACAAAGTTATTTTGCTCGCTGCTTTAAAGCAAAATATGCAGTGTCGCCTAAGCAATTTCGTGAAAAAAGATTAAAAACTTCGCCTGTGTGACCAAACACTTCGCGCCAGTACTATTTTTAACTTACTGATTTAACTAAATTAACATGAATATAAATATTAAAGGGAATGCACAACATTTCCTTTAAGCATATTAATTAAGGACAGTCATATGTTAAAAGCACCACAAAAACTACTATTAACTGCACTATTAACGACCACTCTGAGCGCTTGTCAAAGCACTTCAACCAATGTGACATCGGGTCAAAACTCACCTGATATAAATGCAGTTGCACAGGAACAATACAACGGTCCAAAAGCCCGAATTGCAGTTGCACGCTTCACCGACAAATCAAATAATTCAAAATGGTGGCGTAAAGAAATAGGCGACGGTATGGCGGATCAATTAACTACCGCTCTAGTATCAACAAATCGTTTTATTGTTTTAGAGCGCCAAGCGCTTGATGCGGTTTTATCAGAACAAGACCTAGCAGCCTCCGGTCGCGTTAGTGCATCATCGGGTGCCGCTTATGGTGAGATTGAAGGCGCTGAAATAGTCGTGATTGCTGCGGTAACAGAATTTGATGACGATAGCTCTGGTGCAAGTGTTGGCAGTGGCGGCTTTATCGGTGATGTATTTAGCTCTGTATCTGCCGGTTTTTCGGGTTCACATATGGCAATTGATCTACGCCTTATAGACACTCGCACATCACGCATTTTAGCTGCAACGAGTGTTGAAGGGGGTAGTAAAGATTTTGATTTCACAGGCGCTGCAACCAATTTTGGTGGCGCACTCGTTGGTGGCAATATTAGTGGATGGTCTGATACCCCTAAAGAAAAAGCCCTGCGTGAAGTTATTATTAAAGCGGTTGAGTTTTTAGAAACTAAAATCCCAGATACCTACTATCGCTATAACAGTAACAATACTTTAGCACCGGGTTACACTGCGCCGCCACCAGCAACTAAACGCGCAGAAACAGCCAGCAAGAGCGCTGTAACAGTTGATGTACCAACCCACAGAATGCCACATTATGAGAAAATGGATTTAGCAATGTCGCGCCTAAGCTTAGTGTGCTTGGGTTACCTAAGAAACCAGCCTGATTACGAAGAGTTTGAAACACAAGATGTTGAATACGATCGTAAAACAGTTATCGCACTTCGTGAGTACCAACAAGACAAAAAACTAAAGGTAACGGGTTTAGCTGATGAAACAACTAAAAAGTCACTTGATGACAGTGGTTGTATTGCCAAAACGAACAAATCTAGCCTCGAAAGTATAAGTAACATGTTTAAATTTAATTAATGGCTTTGGCTTGGGTAGCTAATAAAAAGAGCTACCCAAGTACTCACTATCTAGTTAGCGCCTTTAACAAGTGGTACTCCGTTATTACCTACCGGAATATAAACAGTTGTATGATTAGGTGACTCAGCCATTTTTATTTGTGCATTAATAGCTTCATGTTGAATGTAATTAGCTGTTAGTGTTGCGTTAATGATCTTCTGAGCTTGAGCAATCCCTTTGGCTTCTTCAACCCTAATTTCAGCGTCTTTTTTGGCAATCTCTTTTTGTGTTTCTTTTTCCGATAATAGCTGCTGAGCTGCCAATTTTTTCTCAACTGCATTAGCAACAATATCGGGGTAATTAATATTGCCTACTACAACGTTTGCAAGTTTAAACGGCGTTGTCGATAAATAACTTTGCAGGCGCAGAGTCACTTCCTTCGCAATTTTCTCACGATTTGTTTTAAGCTCGCCACTATCGTATTTTTGTACTGTATCGCGCACATACGTTCTGAAAGTTTCACGTACAAAGCGTTTATACCAATTTTCGGCGCCGTACTGCTCTACCACAGTTTTAACAGTGCCACTCTCAATAGCAATAACAGCATGAAAATCAAATTTAATATTTAAATCAGGCATTGATCAGACCCCTAGGCAACTTTTTGGATTTTATATAAATGCAACGCATGTCCACCAATGAGCCTTATTATTTTTTCCCTGAACTCATCAAAACCATCCAAGCTAATTTTGTCGCCTTGCTGGAGT
>NZ_PNDU01000125.1:0-3410 GCF_005886635.1 Pseudoalteromonas sp. S558
CGCAAAAAATTTTTGTATCTAGTTGTTCTAAATAAAAAATTTTTAACGACGTTATAGTGCAATTTAATTCGTTAAATTGATCAAAGAATTATGCAGTTTGGTATTAGTCACATTTTTTGGCTAAACACGCACCAATAAAAAGCCTAGCGGGGGAAGCTAGGCTTTTTATTGGAAATTGGTTTCGATGCTGCGATTAATAGGCTTTTGCGCAGTTTCTGCCAGACGCTTTTGCTTTGTATAAACCTTTATCGGCACGAGCAAATATCTCATTTTCGCAATCTTTGCTGCTTGCTAATGTAAAGCCAATACTGGTTGTTACTTTATATTGCAACATCACACTTGAGTGCCTAACTAGGCGCATAATACGCTCAGCAATCACTTTATTGGTAGTAAACTCTGGATCTTCAATTAATATTGCAAATTCATCGCCGCCAAATCGAAATACAGAGTCGGTGCCGCGAATACTGCTGCATAAAATCTTAGAAAATTCAATGAGCGTGTCATCGCCAATTTTATGACCAAAGTTATCGTTTACTTGTTTAAAGTTATCTAAATCAAGCAACATAAGGCTGAATGGGCGTTGATAACGTCGGCAATTTTCAAGCTTTTGTAATAAAATGTCATTAAATTGACTACGATTATTTAACCCTGTTAATGCATCTTTTGTCGCGAGTTTTAACACTCGGCTATACATCATTGCATTACGAAGTGGGTAAACAAGGGCAGCGTGCAAAGCCCGTAGTTTTCTTTCAATTACAGCATTAAGCGGATACTGGCTAAAATATATTAGCTGTCCTAAATGCTCTTTGCCAATGCTTAAATCGTAAAAATATGGCGTGCTTGTAGTACTGCTATCTGATGTTTGTGTAGTACCAAGCGTTGATTGAAACTGTAGCCCTGAAAAGTTCAGCAACTTTTTTGCAAACTTTGCATACATAGCCAAAATATCTTCAATGATTAAACTAGTTTGTAATTCAGTAACAAGCTCATGCGTTGCCGTAGGCTCATCTAAACGTGTAGGTTCGGCTGAAAACGGCAAAAAATCACCGCGACCAGTTACACGTTGTGTCAAAATATGGACATTTTCCATTCTATTCTCCCCCGAGGGTGTTGCTTTGCACTTAACAAGCTATTTCTATGCCATATTTTAAAACTGGCTGAAAAACAGATGCTTGCTATATTTAAAGTAAGTTCCACTGTTTAATTAGCGCGAGAGGCCGTACTTGCAGAGTATTAATGTTCAAATTTTTGGCTTATTGGTCGCAGCGGTTCTTTTGGTGTGGTTTTTTAAGCGTATTGGTTTGCCGCCTATTTTGGCGTACTTAGCAACTGGCGTTTTAGCGGGTAGTCATGGTATTGGTTGGATGGCGCAAACGCACGAAATCGACTTTGTGGCCGAGCTTGGTATTGTATTTTTGTTATTTAGTTTAGGGCTCGAATTTTCTATTTCACGTTTAATGGCAATGCGAAATATTGTGTTTGGTTTAGGCTCCTTACAAGTTGTAGTAACCAGTTTTGTGTTTATTATTACGCTGTATAGCTTAAGTTTTAGCTTGCTCACCAGCTTTACCATCGGCGTTATTATGGCGCTTTCTTCTACGGCGGTAGTGGTTAAGTTATTAAAAGAAACAGGGGAGCTTAATCAGCGCCGAGGGCAACTTGCCATCGGCATGTTGTTATTTCAGGATATCGCGGTTGTTCCTCTGCTTATTATTCTTCCTTTACTTGCCACAAGCGATTCGCAAAGTATTAGCTGGGCGCTCGCTTTTGCTCTTTCTAAGGGCGCATTTGTGTGTTTATTGTTATGGGCAATAGGCAAATGGGTGCTTCCCAAAGTATTTAATGAAATAGCGCTAGTGCGTACTGATGAGTTATTTGTACTTACCACATTATTGGTTGCTTTATTTGCAGCACTTTTAACGTACATGTTTGGCTTATCTATGGCTTTGGGCGCTTTTTTAGCTGGCATGATGCTAGGGGAGAGTCATTATAGGCATCAACTAGAGGCTGATATAAGGCCTTTTCGCGATATTTTAATGGGGTTATTTTTTGTAACTGTAGGTATGCAGCTCGATATCCTTTATGTGCTCAGCAATAGCTTGTTTATTATTGGAGCGTTGCTTGGCTTATTAATTTTAAAAATTGCCGTTGTTGCAATCAGTGCTCAGCTTATGGGAGAGCGAAAGCAAGATGCATTGGCATGTGCAATTATGCTTTGGCAAATGGGTGAGTTTGGCTTTGTGCTTATTGCTTTGGGCAGTCAGCAGCAACTATTAACTAGCGAACAAGCCTCATTTTTAATTGCACTGGGTGTACTTTCAATGGCATTTACACCATTTTTGATTGATAAAACTCCATTTATACTAAAACGTTTAGGTGTACTTGATAGAGCAATCATGGCTTGGGAAAGCGAGCCTAAAAGCAGCACACTTTATAGTAATCATGTCGTTATTTGTGGTTTTTCGAGAGTAGGGCAAACAATTGCACGGTTTTTAAAGCCTGAGGCAATCGAGTACGTTGCTATTGAGAGTAATCCAATACTTGTTCAAGAAGGCAAAGCCGCAGGTGAGCCCGTGATATATGGGCATGTTAAACAAAAAGATATTTTAAAATGTGCCGGTGTAGAACGTGCGCGTCTCGTTATTATTACCTTTACCGAGTTCGAGCAAACACAAGTAGTAATAGATGCCATTAAACAAATAGCGCCCGAAGTTAAAATACTTATACGCACACGAGATGATAGCCAGCTCGAAAAATTAAAAGAATTGGGGGTAACCGAAGTTGTGCCCGAAACGTTAGAAGCAAGCTTAATGCTTGTGTCGCATGTATTATCTATGTCGGGCGTGCCTATGAGTCGAATTGTTAGGCGCGTAAGCAAAGAACGCCGTAACCGCTATCAGTTTTTACAACGTTTTTTTACAGGTGAACATATTGATGGCGATGAAAATAGCAGCGACAGATTAGAATATTTACACGTTATAGCCTTGCCCGATAAAGCATACGCCGTAAATAAAAGTATTAGTGAGCTTAACTTAGCAAAACGAAAAGTGTCGATAAAAGCGTTGCGCAGGCAAGATCGTGAAATTGATGCCCCATCAGATCAAACTTTGTTATTGGCAAACGATATTTTAGTTTTGCAAGGTAAGCCACGTCGTGTTGAGCGGGTAGAGCACTACCTGCTCGACGGAATCGAATAGTTGCTTAGGTTGGGGCGTGTTGACCTTTCGTGATTGATTTTGCAGCAGTACGTTTGGTATTTAGGCAAGACAGAGCCTGTGATGTGTGGTCATTCCCCATAAATAGGCGATAACGCAGCATAAATACCAAACATGCGCTGCCCTTTGGGCTCTATCTAGGGACGATTAACTCTTTGTTGCTCGGTTTTTACTTAGCCCACTAGGTTACAAACC
>NZ_PNDU01000126.1:0-15213 GCF_005886635.1 Pseudoalteromonas sp. S558
GGTATTTAGGCAAGGCAGAGCCTATAGTCTGTGGTGTTCCCCATAAATAGGCGATAACGCAGCATAAATGCGCAAATAGAAACAGAGTACTTATTTGATAAACTCGATACAATATTCTGCCGCCTCCATTTGTATTTGCGTTTCATAAAAATCACTGGGTAGCTGTATATCATGTTGAAGGTGTTTTGCGCTGAGTGTTTGTATGTTCTTTATGAGTGCTTGGCGTTTTTTAATCCATTCATTTGGAAATATCGGATTATTGATAAGGTGCGATAAAGCCCTAAATTCAAAGTATATAGTTCTGCGTATTGCTTGGGCTTCCTGCCTTGTTGATGAATGAACTGTATTTACATGATGTATTATTACGTCTCCTGCACAGGCTGTAACATCTAAGCTTTTTAACTCCGAATTTGTTAACTGGCGTTTTATATCGCACACACTTAATGGGCTACAATGAGAACGAGGGATCACCTTTAAAGCCCCATGTTCTGCTTTTGCGTCATCTAAATATATACCTACAGTTATAATTGGAATTTGCGTGCTTACGGGCATATCACGGTGCCAATCAAAACCGTGCGTATCTTGTGAATGCTTAATTACAATTGATTCATAGGTCGGTAAAGCGGGTTCACCAATTATAGCCTCAACGTAATTCATGAGTTTAGTATGTGCTAATAAGCAAGCGAATTGAGGTTTAAACAGAAAGAGTGAATTGATACGCGATATATATGGGGTATCTGCATTTTGGATGATGGCAATATTATCGAGTGATTGTCCTAAAAAGTAGTGTGACTTTGCCTCATCATCCAAATGCTGGCAAAAGTTTTGAAGTTTAGCAATTGTACTAGGTTCAATTAATTGTTTAATTAATACAAAGCCTTGCTGTTTAAACTGTTCTGATACCAAGTTAGTTTGCATATTAAAATTTCCTTTTAGTGATCCACACCAATTATATTTTACCAAAGTTTCAAAGCGTTACTGCGTTTAACACATTTATTATTAAGGGCAATATTGGCTTAAAAGTGGTTTAATCTTGAAGTATATAAAGTACTAAGAAAGTCAGGTTTACACAACGATACGCAGCTTACATTTATAGTAAATTGCTGTCAGTATTTAGTTAATAGATGATCAAAAATTGCTATGTTGTCATACCGCTGAATAATCAAGCATATAAAAAGGAATACAAATGACTAATAAAATATTAGATAAAGGGGATCAAGCGTCAGTAGATGAGATTATTGCTATAGGCTATCCACAAAACACGGAATACCTAGACGAGTTATTGTCTTCGACATGCGATCCTAATTGGCCTATTGCTGGCCCAATTTATCAATATTTTATAAAGCTTGGCAAAAATGAAGTCGATAGAGTACTTGTTGCAGCAAGTAAAGCCGATAATGACTGGAGATATTCCCTTATTATTCAAATAATTTCCTGCTACGACGATGAAACATTGAATGAATGCATAAACGATTTAAAAAAATGGGCATCTGCAACAGGCTCCGATGAATGTGATTTTGAAGCAATACGTGTTTTAACAGACAGAGAACTGATCCCAGCCGACGAAATAGCGCAGATAGCAAAGAGAAATCTGTTTGTATACAACATCTGGATAAAAGAAACACTTGAGGCTGCAAATAGGGCTCTCTATTCACTTCCTTCAGGTGAACATAAACTCTAAACTTTTATTTGCAATAGTATGATTATCATAATAAATAGACAGAATGAGAATGAATTTAGTGTTATTAGAGTGGTGTAAACTACAGCAGCTCTAATAACATTAAGCTGAAACTATTTTAGTTACCCCAAGGGTTACTAGAATTAGAGCGTTGTTTACGATCGCGAGCACGTTGTTTAGTTTCTTTCTTTTCTATAATTCGCTTCGCATCAACAAAACTAAGTTCACATGGTTCACCAGGTTTATGATCCGCTGGGATAACACGGTCACGTGGGGGGAGTTCATATTGAACATCGTCAGGCTTAGGCAAGTTTTTAAGACGGTATAGATAAAAATTATCTACTTTCTCTTGTGCCCACTGTGTTTTACGTAAAAATTTAACCGCAGATTTTATATCGGGGTTATTTTTAAAACAGTTAAGTTGTAAATAAGCGTGCAGGAGTTCCCACCCGTATTGTTCAACCAGCTCTTCAACCACTTGTTCTAATTTTACGCCTTGCAGTGGGTTATTACTGAAAAGTTCTTGGTTGCTCATAGGTGTTACCTCGTTATTAAAATACAAATTGTATTATAAATTTAATAAGGAGGCTTTAACAGTGCAAATAGCTCAACTTTGGCAATTAACTACAACGCGACCTCTAATTTTACCTTCCATAAGTCGCTCTGCGTTATCAATTACCTGTTCTAGCGTTATTTCAGTCGAAATTTTATCTAAATAATCAGCGTTGACTAATTTAGCTAAACGATCCCATGCTTCAATTCTATCTGCTCTAGGGCGCATTACGCTATCAATACCAATAAGTGATACACCACGTAAAATAAAAGGTGCAACTGAGGCAGGTAAATCCATACCTTGTGCAAGTCCGCACGCTGTAACTACACCACCATATTTTAATGAAGCACAAATGTTTGCAAGTGTGTGGCTACCGACAGAATCTATCGCTGCAGCAAAACGTTCTTTTTGTAGTGGTTTACCGGGGTTCGAGAACTCATCGCGGCTAATGATTTGTGTTGCACCTAGCTTTTTTAAATACTCGTTTTGATCTAACCGTCCTGTTGCAGCGGTTACGTTAAACCCAAGTTGATTTAGTAAATAAATAGCAAAGCTGCCTACGCCACCATTGGCACCTGTTACCAGTATTTCACCAGAATTTGGTGTAATACCTTGTTTTTCGAGCGCTATCACGCTTAGCATGGCGGTATATCCTGCAGTGCCTATTTGCATAGCTTGTTTTGGGGAGATCCCGGCAGGTAAGGGGATTAACCAGTCGCTATTAAGTGCTGCTTTTTGTGCAAGTCCGCCCCAATGTTTTTCACCCACGCCAAAACCGTTTAAAATTACGTTATCGCCGTTTTTAAATTCATCGCTGGTAGAATTTGTAACAGTACCCACTAAGTCGATACCAGGTACCATTGGAAAGCTTCGTACTACCGGCCCTTTACCTGTAATCGCCAAGCCATCTTTATAATTAAGCGTGCTGTATAGAACGTTTATAGATACGTTTTCGTTTGGCAACTCACTATTTTCGATAGTTGATAATGAGGCGCTGTAGTTATTATCTTCTTTATTAATAACAATGGCTTTAATTGGCTTATTCATGGGATATCCTTTTAGACCGGTCGTCTTTTAACTGGCAAATAAAAACGCATTAGGTTAATAATGCGCGTAAAAACATTTCTGTATATAAAGTAAGTGGGGTATTTGATTTTGTGAGCTTGGCACGCATAACTGCGCCTTCCCAACCAATCCAAAAATATTCGCTCATTAGGTGTGTATTTACGCTGTTTGCAATAGTGCCTTGTTGCTTCGCTTGATTTAAGCATTCTTCTACATGGTTTTGCCATGTGGTGTAGCTTTGCATTAATCTGGTTTTAAACTCATCACTTAAGTGATTGAGTTCTTGATTTAAATTACCTACTAAACAGCCTCGTTTGTAATCGTATTTTTTCATCCCTTTAATCGCACTTTGGGTAAAATTAACAATTCGCTCAAGTGGGGGGACATCTTCTTGCTGTAAATAATGGGTAAGTTTGGCAATAAAATAACAGTCGTACGCATCTACCAATGCAATACCGTAGGCTTCTTTACTTTTAAAGTAATGGTAAAAAGAGCCTTTAGGTACAGCTGCTTTTTTTAAAATGGTATCTAGCCCTGTGGCGCTAAAACCAAATTCGGTTAGGGTTTCTAGGCCCGTGCGAATAAGTAACGCTTTAGTATCGGCGTTATCTCTGGCTATTTTAGGTGGGCGGCCACGGCGTACAGGTATTGATGTATTTTTGTTCATGAACTTATATTAGACCGATCGACTTTAAATAATCAAGTATAAAGTTAAATTGTTTAAAAATAGTTCATATTGCAATAAATCGATAATAAAAAATAATTGCAATAAAAGTGTCACGATTACATTTTTATTTGGAACTTACTCAAAACACACGAGTCGTAATTTATGTACTTAAGTACATTTTAGCGATTATTAAGTCGTATTTTATTTCGCATAAAACCGGTCAAATTAAATGTTGTATGACCACTTACTTTTTTAAATGTTAATTCATTTTTGCATCAGCAGCTTAGTTAAAGTCAAACACTTTAATTGCTTTTATGATTTGAATTTTACATTTTTATTAACTATTCATTAAATGTAGATTTCACTAATGCTACACAATATATAAATAAAAAGGTGAGGATATTACCGATGAAGAGACAGAAAAGAGATCGTCTAGAAAGAGCTCATTCTCAAGGTTTTAAAGCAGGCTTAGCAGGTCGCTCAAAAGAGCTATGCCCTTATCAACAAGTAGATCCCAAATCGGAGTGGTTAGGTGGTTGGCGTGAGGCGATAGAAAATCGCAACATGTACAAAACATAATAATCTATAATTGAATTTAAGCAAAAAGGCCTCCACGTTGGAGGCCTTTTTGTTTGTTCGCTAAATTTACAACCTAAACAGTTTAAGTTGAGTCATTTAAAACGCGCTAGTGTCTTGAAATAAGCCCACTTTTAAATCTTTAGCTTCGTAAATTACTCGGCCATCGACTTCTACAGTGCCATCAGCAACACCCATAAATAATTTACGTTTAATAACGCGTTTCATTACAAGGCGGTAAGTTACTTTTTTATTAGTTGGTAAAATTTGGCCAGTAAATTTAACTTCACCCACACCTAGCGCACGGCCAAGACCAGGTCCACCAGACCAACCTAAGTAAAAGCCAACTAGTTGCCACATAGCATCTAAGCCTAAACAGCCTGGCATTACTGGATCGCCTTTAAAATGACAATCAAAAAACCAAAGGCTAGGGTCAATATCAAGCTCAGCAACAATTTCGCCTTTACCATGAATACCGCCATCAGCTGTAATAGAGGTAATGCGATCCATCATTAACATGTTGTCGCTTGGTAAACGGCAGTTACCTTCACCAAACATTTCACCTTGACCACACAGGATCAACTCTTCTTTTGTATAGCTATTTTTAGGTTCCATAACACTTATCTTCGCTTAGAAATTGCCAAGTACTTTAGCGTACACTTGTACGCTAAACAACTCGGAGCAGTTAAAAAATCAAAATATTGCGCATTAAATCATCAATCAATCAACTCGATTGGTTTTTGCTCTATAAAACCGCGCAATTACAATCAGAAATCATTATAATTAGCGCTGTCTTATAACCAGTCTAAAGGAAGTTTATGATCCTTTTTGTTAACTCACTAACTGTGATTGATTTTTCTTACTTATGTAACAAACGCGGCGCCGTTGGCGAGAGCTGGATTGTTGATTTAACTTTGCACGGTAAACTTAATAAAGAGTCTATGGTTTTAGACTTTGGTTTAGTTAAAAAGCAAATTAAAGGCATTATAGATGAGTGTATCGATCACCGTTTAGCAATTCCTACAGGCCTTAATGGCACAGTGTCTGAGTTTGATGAGCATAAAACACTCGACTGCACATTTGGTGAAAACAACCACTTAGCGATGAGTGCTCCTCATCAAGCTTATTGCATGATTAACGCAGATGAAGTAACGGTTGAATCGGTGACTGACTTTTTAGTTGCAACAATTTTACCAAAGCTGCCAGATAACATAGAAAAAATTGAGCTGTCTCTTAAGCCTGAACACAGCCAAAGCTTCTATTATCATTATAGCCATGGTCTTAAAAAGCATGACGGTAATTGCCAGCGTATTATTCATGGGCATCGCTCTCAAATAGGCATAAGCCTTGATGGTATTTCTATGCCGCGCTTACAAAAAGAATGGTCTTTAAAGTGGCAAGATATTTATCTAGCGACCAGTGAAGATCAAATTAACGCACCTGATTTAAAACATATTACAGCAAAAGTGGATGATGTATGCTTTGCCTATACATCGGCACAAGGTTATTTTGAAATGGCTATTAGCGAGTCTCGTTGCGACATTTTACCCGTAGATACCACTGTAGAATGTATTGCTGAACATGTAGCTGGCCAAATTAAAGCCCAATACCCAGAAAAAGCTGTAAAAGTGACTGCTTATGAAGGTGTCGGAAAAGGGTCAATTAGTTATGTTTAAAACTCTTTTAGCAACAGCGCTTGTTGCCTCTGCTAGCTTTAGTGCTATGGCGCTTGAGCTAAAAGGGCATTTAACACAAGGCGGTTTAGTTACTGGTAAGCTTGAAAACGTAAAGTCAGTTAGTTTAAATGGTGAAAATTTAAAACTATCGGCACAAGGTGATTTTGTGTTTGGTTTTGGTCGTGACGCTGAAACTACTCACACTTTAAAATGGGTAGATAACAATGGTAAATCGTATTCACAGCCAATTGCTATTACTAAGCGCGACTACAAAATTGATAAAATTACCGGCGTAGCTAAAAAATATGTCTCTCCGCCAAAAGAAGTTAGTGCGCGTATAAGCCGCGAAGCAGTTGCTGTGCGAAAAGCGAGAGAAGTTGACTCTGATTTACTGTACTTTTTAGACCCTGTGTTAAAGCCTGCAGAAGGGCGTATATCGGGTGTTTACGGCAGCCAACGTTATTTTAATGGCGAGCCTCGTCGTCCGCACTTTGGCTTAGACATCGCTAATAAAACAGGTTCTCCTGTTTACGCGCCAATTAGTGGTACCGTGGTATTTTCTGAACCTGATTTATACTACTCAGGCGGTACATTAATTATTGATCATGGCCATGGCATTACCTCCACATACATACATTTGAGTAAGCTTGATGTAAAAGAGGGTGACAAAATTGAACAAGGCAATAAAGTAGCTGAAATTGGTGCAACCGGCCGTGTTACTGGTCCTCACTTAGATTGGCGTTTTAACTGGAAAGGCGAACGCCTTGATCCTGCATTATTAATGCAAGATACATTAGCAAACAAAAAGTAGGATTTATGACTGACATAAATCGCGATGCAATAATTGCACAGCGTATTAAAGATTCAACTACATCAGTAACTAAAACCGTATTTCCTGGGCGTACTAACCATCACAACACATTATTTGGTGGTGATGCACTGGCGTGGATGGATGAGGTTGCATTTATAGCAGCGACTCGTTTTTGTCGTAAACCTTTGGTAACTATTTCATCTGATAGAGTCGATTTTAAAGAGGCAATACCAGCAGGTACTTTTGCAGAGTTAATCGCTAAAGTTGTACATGTAGGAAATACCAGCTTAAAAGTAGATGTAGATATATTGCTTGAAACAATGCATAAAGACGACAAGCATTCAGCCATTAGTGGTAGCTTTACGTTTGTTGCAGTGGATGATAATCACAGACCGACACCGGTAGTATGCGATAAAATGATCTACGGCTTCGAATAATTTAACGCTTCAAAGACGCGGTAGAGTAAAATTATATAAGCACCTTAATTGGTGCTTATATAAAAAACCAAAAAGAACACATCATACTAGATTTATATTAAATATAATCTCAACAGCGATGTTAATATTAACGACTAGAGTAATCAGAATAGAGAGCTATTAATTGATAGGGCTGAGAACTGTTAGTAGTAAAAAGGTATGCTTTAAACATACCTTTTCTCAAATAGAGCCTCAATTAAACGCACTAATATTTACATCAATACCACTTAAAGCACCATTGCCGCAATCCAACCAAATATTAATAACGGTATATTAAAGTGCACAAAGGTCGGTACAACCGAATCCCAAATATGGTCGTGCTGCCCATCGGCATTTAAACCTGATGTTGGGCCAAGTGTTGAATCTGACGCAGGGGAGCCTGCATCACCTAATGCCCCAGCGGTACCGACAAGAGCGGCAGTGGCCATTACAGAAAAACCAAGCTCTAAACACAAAGGTACAAACAAGGCTGCAATAATAGGCACTGTTGAAAATGAACTACCAATGCCCATTGTGATCAGTAATCCAACAAGTAAAATAACGGCTGCAGCTATGGGCTTATTTCCATCAAATAAAGTAGCGGCACTATTTACTAAGCTCTCTACATCGCCAGTGGCTTGCATAACCGATGCAAAACCTTGTGCTGATATCATAATAAAACCAATCATCGCCATCATTGCAACGCCTTTGCTAAATACGTCGCCATTTTCTTCCCATTTAACAACACCAAATACGCTAAAAATCATTACGCCGACTAAGCCGCCTAAAATCATTGAGCCACTTACGTTTTGTGCAACTAAAGAGGCGAGCACTGCAAATAAACCAACCAGCATCACTTTTTTAGGATTCTCGACAGCCACTGATTTACTCTCAATTGTAAGCGACTGTTCTTTGTAATCGCGGCGTTTACGATAGGTAAAAAATACCGCAATAAGTAAACCTATAAACATACCAATAGCGGGTATAATCATTGCCATCGGTACTTGGGTATTGACTATGCTTAAGCCGTTATCGACTAGATTTTTATGCAAAATCGAATACAAATAAATACCGCCAAAGCCATAAGGTAAAACCATGTAGGATGTGGCCAAACCAAACGTTAAAATACACGCAATGGCACGGCGGTCTAATCGAAGTTTATTAAATACCACAAGTAATGGAGGAATAAGAATAGGTATAAACGCAATGTGTACAGGTACCAAGTTTTGCGATGATACGGCGCAGGCTAAAATAATTAATAATATAAAATAACTCAGTACAGTTTCACTGCCGCCATCTTTAGCATTAACCTTAGCAAGTAATTTAGCAGCTAAAATTCGCGTTAAACCCGATTTAGAAATTGCTACAGCAAATGCGCCTAGCATGGCATAACTTAAAGCAATTTCAGCGCCGGCCGACAAACCGGAATTAAATGCATCTAGGCTTTCTTTTAAACCTAAGCCTGCAGTTAAACCTGCAACAAGGGCACTGAGTGTCATTGCCACTATGACATTTACGCGGACTAAAGTAAGCCCCAGCATTAAAATAACGCCTATAACAACCGCATTCATATTTTTCTCTTATTTGTGCTTTTAATTAATTTTATCAGATCTTTAGCCTGAGTTTTACGCTCTTTTGTAAATGGCGTTTTAGCATAACGTACTTGGTTAAATAACTGACTAAATTCGATGATTAATAGCCCAACTTCAGGTTTTTTTTGCGAAATATATTCGAGTTGCTGGTTTGGCGTTAAGTGCTCAGGTGCAATAACTTTATTTTTTTGCGCCCAGCGTAAAATATCAAGGTACTCTTTGACGATAGGAGGGTGTTTTGTTTTACTTTTTTGCGGCCAATTTAAATAAACAAAATAGCCTGCAAAGCTAAAACCAGCGATTAAAAGCACTATTAGAGGCACCAACCAACTATTTTTACTACCAAAAAGTGATTTTAAAAAGTCACTTTGCTTTTCGTCATCAAACCCTAAAACCCAGCTAGACCATTTATAATCTAGATTTT
Organism: Pseudoalteromonas sp. S558; assembly: GCF_005886635.1. Lineage (NCBI taxonomy): Bacteria > Pseudomonadati > Pseudomonadota > Gammaproteobacteria > Alteromonadales > Pseudoalteromonadaceae > Pseudoalteromonas > Pseudoalteromonas sp. S558. Next base: position 9,498 of record NZ_PNDU01000126.1, read on the forward strand.
CAATCTCGAGTCTTAACCAATTAATAGCAGCAAAGTTGCTTAATCTTACTAAACCAAAATCAAGATTACTTTTAAACTCATCATTAAGTTCATCGTTTTGTGAAAGAGATCCATTTAATCGTTCGGGGGCAACAACGGCGGTTGCATCAAAAATAACCCAACCTTCGTTTTCTAAATATACTTCTACCCACGCATGCGCGTCGTACTGGCGAACTGTTAGCGTATTATTATCTTGATTTAATTCACCGCCTAAATAACCACTTACTACTCGAGCAGGTATGCCTGCATTTCTAAAAATATACGCAGCGGCGCTAGCATAGTGCCCACAAAAGCCACGTTTGTTTTCAAATAAAAACTGATCAATTGTATTATCGCCACTCATAGGGGAAGGCGTAAGTGTGTATTTAAACTCTTTTTCTACAAAATACTGTAACAAGGCATTATAGAAATCACGATCTGAATTAACATACTGCATTAAACCATTAGCTAATTCAGAGGCTTGGCTATTTTGTTTGTGAGCAAGATACGTATAGCGTTTTTTTTCAAACTGCTCAAGCGCAGTACTTTCAAAGTCAAAGCTGCTGACATTGTATTGTAAACTTTTGGCCTGATAATTTTTTTTACGTAATATACCAAGCAAACTGTTGTTTACGTTTTTGCTATTACTCATTGAATAGGCCAATCCGTATAACCATTTTTGGGTAGCAGGCTCTGCAATAATCGTATAGTTCGCCAGTTTTTGGGTATTGTTTGTAACGCTTGAGCTGTTGTTAGATTGATTATTATATTTTAAATAGTCAGACGTAAGCCACGCATTGCCATTAAATTCGTCATGCACAATAGCTCGCCAATAATAAGGGGAACTGGGGGCTCGTTGATTAAATGTAGCTCTAAAAACTAATTCGTCAGAATTAGAAAGCTTTGCAATATCAAATGGGTCTACCTGCTCAGAAAGGCCCGTTTTGGCTAGCTTTGGCCCTGGTAACTGCCAAAATGCAGGTATTTTAGGTAAAAACAAAAGTAAAAATATTGCCAGCGGCAATGCCATTAAAAATAATTTACTACTTTGTTTTGAAACCATTTTTAAGTTGTGCTTTGACTCTAACAGCCCAAGTACAGCAAAGTTTAGTATAAACAAACCACTTACAACTAAGGTTGTTATTATACTTTGGTTAAATAAATACGCAGACGAGAGAGAGAAAAAAGTAAGGGTAATAATAATATGATAATGCTTTTTTGTTTTAGCTTGTAGCAATTTAAAAATACTAGAAAGCAGTAACATAGCAACAAATAATATAACCGTATCGGACATTCCAACACTGTAAATCATTACAACTAGAGAAGAGCCAGCCAATATATTTGCAAGCCATGCATTGGGCTTTTTAGTGTTTTTAAAGGCAATTACAAAATTCCATACACATAACGTAGCTAGCACACTCACAAATGCAATGGGTAAATGTGCAATAAAAAACACAATTAAAAAGGCGTAGATAAAGCACAATGAAAAGTTAACTATTTTTTCATTTTTGATGTCATTCATAATACATCGCCATCATAAGCACTTAAACATTCTAAACACTGCTGCTTGTGTTGTTGACCTGTGTTTATTTCTATCGATTTATTTGGCAGTTTTAACATAAAAGAGCTGTTTTGCTCTGTGGCTTCACAGACTAAAAAACACAATTGGCTTAAGCGCTGCTCAGTACCGCCTGTCATTAAATTAAAATCAAACAAAGCATTTGCTGTTTTAAAATCAACAAATTCTTTTACCAATAACTGTTGAGTTTTAGCATAGTGTTTCCAAGATACTCTATTTAGCCCCATCTCTGGCTGATGAATAACTAAATGTTCAAACTCCTCACTTCCGAGTTTTTTTACTTTGCCATTATCGGCCTGTTCATCAAGTGAACTAACATGTGCATCACTGTGTACTTTTTCAAGCGATGGATAGACAAATACAGTTGCTTGAGGTTGAACGTAACTCCAAACAGTTACTAAACCAAAAGGGTAGTTACTAGCAATTTTAATACGCTGAAAAGCATAACGTCCACGTTGCTCATAAGGTAAATTAAGCGTTGCAGTAACGGCGGTGTTATTTATTTCATCAAGGTGACAATAAGTTTGAGTAATACCCTGATAAATAAGCGATATTGACTGGCACGCATGTGTACTTTGTAAAATAAATTGTGCGCTGGGTGTTTGCGCTGCAAAACTCGAAAACACATTTTTAAATGTGACAGTTAAGCCTCTTACGTTGCTATAACCCATTAAAATAGCTATTACTATTACTACAAACATAAGGTAGGACATTATTAAAATTAAATTATTTTGATAATTAATACCCATCACAAAGTTTAAAATAGCGACAACAATAAAGTACCAACCAAGAGACGACGGTAAAACATAAATAGTGTTATGTTCAAGCGTAATTGAATTTTTTAAATGCTTACTTTTCAAAAATTTATTAAAAACAGCACGTTTAAATGAGGTATATAAAGTAGGGCGCTTAATCGATTTTTTTGGCATAAAATTTTATACCGGAACCGACACTGCTTTTAAAATATCGTTAACTTGCGATTCTCCCGACTCATTATGCAGCCCTAAGCGATGTAGACACACACTCGTAAATACAGCTTGAACATCTTCAGGTAATACAAAATCGCGGCCATCTATAAATGCCCACGATTTTGCCGCTTTAGCAAGCGCCATACTTGCTCTTGGTGAAAGCGCCGCTGCAAAAGCATTGCTACTTCGCGTAAAATTAACAAGCTCAATGATATAGTCAACAACTGGTGAACTTAAAATTATTTGCTGAATGTGTGTTTGAATCTGCGCTAATTGTTGCTGCTCAATACGTTGTGGTAATTGAGCATAATCACGCTTTTGCATATTTAAAATTAAACGTTTTTCCGCCTCTTTTGGCGGAAATCCCAAGCTAATACGCATTAAAAAACGATCTAATTGGGATTCAGGAAGGGGATAAGTGCCTGATTGATAAAGAGGGTTTTGTGTTGCAATAACAAAAAATGGGTTGGGCAATGTATACTTTTTACCATCAACAGTAACTTGTTGCTCTTCCATTGCCTCAAGTAATGCGCTTTGTGTTTTAGGGCCGGCTCGATTTATTTCATCGGCTAAAACAACTTGGCTAAAAATAGGTCCTTTATGAAACGTAAAGCTATGCTCGCTTGTGTTAAATACATTAGTACCTAGGATATCGGCGGGTAGTAAGTCGCTAGTAAATTGTATTCTCTGATACGATAAACCAAGCACAGCCGCTAAAGCATGCGAGAGCGTTGTTTTACCCATATCAGGTAAATCTTCTATTAGTAAATGGCCTTCGCTAAGCAAACAAGTAAGTGCCAATTTAATTTGTTGTTGTTTACCAAATATAACACTCGATAAATCGTCTATAATTGTTACTACTATACTGTGCATGCTAACCTTTTTATATACCAACTATTCTATAAGTTCGAGCCGCTTCATTACGGTGTCTACTTTTTTTGCGTTAAATGGTTTTGCAATAAATCCTTTTGCACCTAGTTCCCACGTGTTTTGTACGTTTTCAAAACTGTTATGGCCAGAGCACATTACAACGTGTGCTTGCGGGTAAGTTATATTTATAAATTCTAAAATATCGGTGCCATCAGAGTCCGGTAAATCAACATCTAAAAAGATAACATTAGGCGACTTTTCATCAATAACTGGTTTTGCTGAGCTAAAATCTACGCTTTCTAAAATATCTTCATAACCTAACTCGGTTAGAATTTGGTTTAGATAATCACGTATTTCTTTTACATCGTCAATGATGAGGATAGGCTCAAGCGGGCGAACAAATTCCATATGTAGGTTACTTCTATTTTTGAATACATCTAAGTGCTTTAATACTAAGCTAACCCCATCATAAGCTCAAGAACGTTGCTTAAAAAAACACTAATAAATAAACTGTTCATAGGTTTGACCAACAGCTTATTTTTAAAGGATTACCTGCTTTTATATCTCCTACGAACTTTAAATAACCTTAAATAGCACCTTATTTTAATTACATAATCATATGAAACCTAGGTGTTTTATTAAGGAATGGTATATTTACAACTATAAATAACAAAAACGTTATTGATAATTAGATACTAAAAAATTTATATAGCAGCACATAGAATTAAAATTATGCAATGAAAATAAGGACTTAGTTTTCCTTATGTTTTAAGAGGTTTACGTGGTAAAGCTATCAAATACAGAAATTAGAAAGCTAGATGATGCAGCCAGAGCAGGGTGGTTATATTATGTTGGCGGTAACACACAAGATGAAATTGCTAAAAAGCTAAATATATCTCGTCAATCTGCACAAAGAATGGTCGCATTATCAGTTATCCAAGGGTTAATAAAAGTTAGGCTCGATCATCCTATTGCAAAATGTATGGATTTGGCCGAAAAATTAAAAAGCCGTTTTGGGTTAGATTCGTGTGAAGTTGTACCGAGTGATCCGTCTGGACCTTCATCTACTTTAGGTTTAGCTCAAGCTGGCACGGCAGAAATAGAACGTCATTTAAAATCAAAACAACCTAAAGTCGTTGCAATGGGAATCGGTCGAGTTTTACGTTCATGTGTGGATGAACTAAGAACCGTTGATTGCCCACAATATAAAATTGTAGCAATGCTGGGTAATATGGCTTTGGATGGATCGGCTTCACCTTATGATGTTGTAGTAAGAATGGCCGAACATACCAATGCAAAACATTATCCAATGCCATTGCCAGTTTTACCAAGAAGCATTGAAGAAAAAGAGCAATTACACGCACAGCAAAATATAACCGGCAATTTAAAACTCGCTAAAGACGCCGATGTAACATTTATAGGTATTGGTAGCTTAGGTGAAAAATCGCCACTAAATATGGATGGTTTTATTGATGCGCAAGAACTTACAGAATTACAAGATCTTGGTGCTGTTGGCGAAATGATTAGTTGGGTGTTTGATAAAAACGGTAAGCTTTTAATTGCACAGTTAATCAGCGTGTAGCAAGTACGCCATTAAAAACAAGTGCTAACAAACAGATCTATGCGATAGCTGCTGGCGAAGAAAAAGTATTGGCCATTTTGGGCGCAGTAAGGTCAAACATGATCAGTGGATTAATTACTAACGAATATACAGCTGAGCGCTTATTAATTATTGGTTGAACAATTTGAAAATAAAGCATCTGTATTAGTAATACTTGTTATTGTAATAAAACCACTTAATGTCCGACACCGTCTAGTATTGGACATAGTGAGGGCGCATTTAATCGCTCTTTCTATATATACATTAACTACCTATAATTTATATTATGTTAAATAAGGTATTTTACGCCATATTGGCGCGTATTCCCAGTTCAAGCAAAACCCCCATCGTAAGCCCTGTTTTTATATGTTTTCTCTTTTTGGTGATTATTCGTTTATTTGGATTGAAACTAATTTATCAATCTAAAAAAAGAATGAAAAAACACAAAATAATTTATCTCGATGATCTCATTTAATTATTTTTTGCCGGATTTAGGAACGTATTTAGGTATTTATTTATTGGACTACTTATTATGGATACATTTAAAAATTTATTATTTCGTGCTGGTTTCATGAATTTTGGTAAATTAGATCGTAAAGCAACGATGGAATTTTTGCTTATAAACTCAGAACGAACTTTAGAGCGCTGGGTAAGTACAAATTGTAGTGGTCAATAAAATTT
>NZ_PNDU01000127.1:0-35773 GCF_005886635.1 Pseudoalteromonas sp. S558
AATTAGAGAACTATTATAGCGATAAGAAAATAGCGCAATAACAAGGCTAAAACTATGATATATAGTTGTTCTCTATAAATAATTTTTAACGTAGTTAGTGAGTTATTTAATACGCTAGAATGATCATGTTTTTAATAAAATTGGTATTAGGCAAGGCATTAACTATGTAGCGTGATTCGTCTTCATAAAAAGCTAACGCATTGTTAGCTTTTTCCTCCCATGAACGAATTTCAGTAAATCGCGTTATATGAATTTATGACTGATAAGCACGTAAATTTGGCAGATTTTAAAATAGAATTTAATCATCGTTTATTTGTTTAAACTTAATGAACGAATACTCATCCGCAATAATAATCACCCAATTTGAGAGATTAAATCTGACGCTTACCATATAGAAAATTCTGATAAAAAACAAATAAATAACATGCTTTTTTCCTTGTTATCGACACGATTTCCTTACCTCAAAATAGATCACTTAATTAAGCGAATAGGTATACTATAATTTATAAATAAATTAGATGGTGCGTAATTTGCTATAGAACAGTAGGATTTAACTAACCTGAGCTCTGGTTAAGAGATTTACTAACGTATTGAATCATGATGATATTTAAATTTATTTTCTCTAGCCAGAGATTTTCAGTGAAAACAAGGCGAATTTACGCGCCAATAGTTGGCCTATTGCAAATAAATTCAATGCAGTTAGCGCTGAAAATAACTGCTTGAGATAGATTTATTATCCAGCGTTCAGGTTAACTAATAATATATAAAAGGAGAAACTATGTGGGCTGCAATAAGTTATTTAGTACTAGCATTACTGTTTATTTTTATTGGTTGGGAGGTTAACTCCGTTTACTTTTCACTGGTATTTTATTGGACTGCTCTATCACTTCTGCTGGTAAGTGCTGCTTATCTATTTAATGCGGGTAAAATATTTAGAAAAAGAGAAAGTGGTGTCATTCCTTTTTATATTCGCTGGGCCTTTATCCCTTTTTTATTTGGTGTTCAAATTTATAATGCATACGCCCGCAAGCACGATAAAGTACCGCCTATTCAGCAAATTAATAACAATTTATTTTTAGCCTGTCGATTATTTCCATCGGATATAGATACATTAAAGAGTAATGGAATAACAGCCATTTTAGACGTAACCTGTGAATTTGATGGCTTAGAATGGAGCTCAACACAGGAAAATATAAAGTATTTGAATATTCCGGTGCTTGATCACAGCGTACCGACGCATTCGCAGCTTAATCAGGCTATTAATTGGATCCATCATCATATTAAAGAAAATCGTCGAGTCGTGGTGCATTGTGCTTTAGGCAGAGGGCGCTCAGTGTTTGTTATGGCAGCTTACTTGCTCAGCCAGAATAAAAATGCGGATGTGCATCAAATACTCGCACAGATCAAAGAAACGCGTGAAACTGCAAACTTAAATAAACACCAATTGCGCCATTTAGCAAAACGCCATAAAAATGGAGAACTTGTTATAAAGAACAAAGCTATTTTGATAGCAAACCCAGTATCGGGCACTAAATTATGGCAAGAAAAGGAGCATTTAATTGTTGCCCGCTTATCAAGCTATTATGATTTAAAAATACTCACCACCAATAAAGAAACCAACGGCATAACTTTAGCTAAGCAAGCCATAAAAGAGCAACCTGATATTATTATTGCCTGCGGCGGAGACGGAACAGTTGCAGAAGTCGCCAGTGTGCTCGTTAATACACAATGTAAATTAGGTATTATTCCTTTAGGCACAGCAAATGCACTTGCGCATGTATTAATGGGGATCAGCTCTAAATTTATTCCTGTAGAACAAGCTTGCGATTTAATTATAGATGGCCAAACAAGTTTAATGGATACCGCTTATTGTAATGATGAATTGGTATTGTTACTGGCGGGCATTGGCTTTGAACAATCCATGATTGAGAAAGCGGACAGAGAAGCAAAAAATAAATCAGGGCAATTGGCTTACCTAAATGGTTTTTTTCAAGCTTTTGGTGAGCAAAAGTCACAATCGCTTACTGTAAAACTCGATGACAATGAACCTCAAGAAATTTGCACTAATAGCTTTATTGTCGCTAATGCGGCACCTTTTACTACATTACTCGCTCAAGGGGGGGGGCAACCAAATCATAATGATGGTTTGCTTGATGTGAATTGGTTAACTCCCAACAAAGATGATTTCACAACAGTTTTGAGTATTGCAGAGCTTATGTTTAGCAGTATTACTCAGACGCATTTAGCTATAAATTCGCATCATACCAATGCTAAAAGAGTTGAAATTACTGCAGAGGATGAGATTAGGTATGTGTTAGATGGTGAGGCTAAAACAGCTAAACGCTTAGTAATTACTATCGTACCAGCATCACTTAATGTTATTTGTAAAGAGGTGTAAAAAGGGATGTTGAGATAAAGATGCATAATATAATTATGCATCTTTATATCATTTACTTTTTAATAGAAGGCCAAACAAACCCTGTTGTATCCGGGGCTTTATTTGACGTTTCTCTAGGCGCACTTTTTGGTCTGCGAATAGGTCTATTATTTATCGTATGTATATAAAGGGCCTCTACTTTGTCTCGGGCCCATGGTGTTTTACGCAAAAATTTCAAACTAGATTTAATGCTAGGATCGTCAGTAAAACACTTGATTTTAACTTGCTCACCTAATGTTCTCCAGCCAAGTCTTTGTTCTAACTCAACAAGTATTTGTTCTAATGTTACCCCATGTAATGGGTTTTTAGGTTGATTATTCATAGCCATACTACTTATTTAAACTGTGCGTATTGTAGCTTAATTCGTGCATAGAGGCTAATTCACCGTAATTGTTTGCGGCTTAGTTGGGTAAATAGCATTCCCTTGTTTATCTAGTTTGAGCCAGATCAGTCGGCTATTATTATGTTGCGGGGTTTTAGCGCCACAAATTAAAGTGAACGAGTGAATTTGTATTAATGCACCTTCGCTGTAGCGTTTATTGTCGTACCAACATTGGGTATCGGCATTTATAAACTGATCAGCGTCGACAACTGAGAGTGTTTTGATGGTATTTGCTTGGCTTAGCATTGTGAATGTTAAGCAAGTAAAACAAAAACATAGAATAAATAAATTACGCATTTTTCACCTTAAATTGTCATGAGTTTAAAAATAGTACACAAAGCTAAAAAACATGCTAGGGTAAGTTTAGTACAACACATTTAGTAAAACACAAAACAATAAAAAGGTGAACACATGCAATTTAACCAAACAATGATAGAAGAGTTTACGCTATTGGCTAAATTTCCACGCGACGGTAAAATGCAGGGAATTAAATTACATTCAGATGCAGAGCCAAGTTTACTGAGTGCAGCGCAACGGTTATTTGAAAAAGGGATTATAGATAGCCCAGATGGCGGTTATTTAACTGATCTGGGCTTGGACTTAATTGAGCACGTTACGGTTATTCATAGTGCGCTACAAAGTTAGTTTTAAATTAGCTCAATTTGCATCGGGCTGATTTTGCGGAGCAGCATCATTAAATGCAGCCAATTTATTACAACGCGCGTAAATGGCTGCAATTTTTGGATAAGCAGCCATATCAACATTAAAACGAATGGCATTAAACACTTGCGGAACTAGGCATATATCCGCGAGCGTTGGTTGATCACCAATGCAATAGTCATCATTTTCGTTTAGCAAAAGTTCTATTTTTTCAAAGCCTATCTCAATCCAGTGTTGATACCATTTATTTTTAGCCTCATCATCTACCCCTAGCTCATTTGATAGATATTTAAGGACACGTAAATTATTAACAGGGTGTATATCGCAGGCAATCGCAAAACTTAAATTTCTTATTTGCGCTTTTTGCCACGCAGTTCCTGAAATTAACGGCGACTGTGGGTACGTTTCATCAAGCCATTCAAGTATCGCAAGCGATTGGGCTAATACGCCGTCATCGGTTTCAAGTGCAGGGAGTAAGCCTTGTGGATTCGTTTTTAAATAGTCGTCGCCAAGTTGCTCTGACTTTAAAAGGTTAACAATCGCAAGTTCATGATCGATTGCTTTTAAATTAAGTGCTATACGGACTCTGTAAGCGGCTGATGAACGAAAGTAGCTGTATAATTTCATAATTAATCCTGTGAGCCTGTAAATTGCTTTTTAATAGTACGCCAGCAGTCAGTATAATTTGGCTGGCGTTCTTGTCCTTCTAATGCGTATTTTGTCGGCGAAATGATATAGCGCGACTCAAACATAAAGGCCAACGTGTTTTCATATTTTTGTGGTTTAAGCTCTGCATTTGAGGCTTTTTCAAATACATCGGCTTCAGGACCATGTGGCGACATACAATTGTGTAAACTCGCACCGCCTGGTACAAAGCCGTGCTCTTTTGCATCATATACACCTTCGATTAAGCCCATAAACTCGCTCATAATATTGCGATGATAGTAAGGCGGCCTAAATGTATTTTCGGCGACCATCCAACGAGGCGGGAAAATAACAAAATCAACATTCGCCATGCCTTCAGTCGCTGATGGCGACGTTAATACCGTAAATATAGACGGGTCGGGGTGATCAAAACTAACTGTATTCATGACGTTAAAACGCGATAAATCGTATTTATACGGCGAACTATTCCCTGTCCATGCGACTACATCAAAAGGTGAGTGCTTAATTTCACAGCTAAATAAATTACCATTGAACTTAGAAACCAGTTCAAAGTCACCTTCTTTATCTTCATAGGCTGCCACTGGGTATTGAAAGTCTCGGTCGTTGGCATAACCATTCGCACCTACAGGGCCACGCTCTGCAAGTTCTAATGCATGGCCATAATTTTCACAAATATAGCCGCGCGCAGTATCGTCAATTAAATCAACAGAGAATTTGATGCCTCGTGGGATCACAGCAATTTCACCTGGTTTAATGCCTAACTTACCGCATTCGGTGTGAATTAATAACTCACCTTGCTGCGGGACAAATAACATTTCGCCATCGGCATTACAAAAGTAGCGGTCTCGCATTGACTGATTGGCTACATATACATGAATGCCAATACCCGATTGTCCGTTTGCGCTACCGTTCGCGGCCATTGTTACTAATCCGTCTATAAAATCGGTCGGTGCAGAGGGTATATCAATTGGGTTCCAGCGCAGCATTGTTGGTGGTGTTACAGCTTCTGTTATGGGTGCTGTTCTTAGTAAACCGTTATCCATTGCACGATAATCACCTTGCACCACCGACGGACGAATTCTGTAAAACCAAGTTCGACGATTTGCAGCACGCGGAGCAGTGAAGGCCGTTGAACTAAATTGCTCAGTGTATAAATCGTATTTAACTTTTTGTGGACTAAATTGACCTATTGGTAATGCACCGGGCAGCGCTTGTGTCTCAAATTCATTACCAAAGCCGGTCATATAATTTAACTGTGTGGCCATTACTGACTCCTGTGAGAGAAGGTTGGTTTTATGTTTTTATTATTTAAGGTAAGATACTCTCAAGTGAGACTAATATCAAATGTGCTAACGTGCATATGTGTAAATAAAAATGAACAGATAAGTAAAGCTTACAGAGCTGGAATACCTGAAATGCAAATAGATTTAGCAACGTTTTTACCTTATCAATTAACCAATATCGCAACGCGTGTAAGTAACGACTTTGCCGAGGTTTATCAAACTAAATACGGTTTAACTATTCCTCAGTGGCGAATACTTGCTAATTTAGCCCAGTATGGGCAAAGCAATGCAAAGGATTTATGCCTCCAAGCAAATATGGATAAATCGACGTTATCACGTGCTGTAAAAGTATTGATAGATAAAGGCTTAATTCGTAGTCAATTGAATGAGAATGATAAGCGGGCCGTACTACTTATGCTCAGTGAAGCAGGGCAAGAAATATATCAACAAATAGCCCCCGATGCGCTCGCGTGGGAAAAAAAATTATTAAATTCATTAAGTAGAGAGGAGTATGCAGTATTAATGAGCGTTTTTGATAAGTTGAATAACACATTAAAAGAATAAAAAAGCCCACAAAGTGGGCTTTTTTAATAGTAACTAATTTAAATTGCTAAATTAGAAAGTGTAACGAACACCTACACGCATCTCCCAAACAGAAGCATTACGCTGAATTGATTGTTCAGCACTACGTGCACTAAAGTTTGAGTAAACATATTGACCTTGGTCATTTACAATTACGTCAACCATTTTGTTACCAACAAAAGACCCTTTTCTAAGTACACCCCAGTCATCATTTAACATGTTAGTTAAATTATCAATAACAAAGAATGCTTCACCTTTGTGGCCATCCATGAAACCTGGTAGTTCCTGAGTTAGTTTAAAGTTGAACTTAACAAACCAATCAGAGTTTTGCGCGTTACGACCAGAGATCTCACCACGTTTAAGGCCTTCTGAAGCAATAAAGTCGTTGAACTCATTGATTTCATCTGCACTCATGTTGTAAACAACATTTGGATCATTCTCTAATGGTACGTAAAGCAGTTGACGCGCGCCATTTGAATTTCTGTCACCAAATTGGATATCACCAGCGCCAGTGTTACGGTTGCTCTTCGTTGTAAAGCTGTAAGGAAGGCCTTTGTAAGCTTCACCAAACAAGTTAAAACGCGTGCTGTAACCATTGAAGAACTCATGAGTGTAGGCAAGGTTAAGAGTGAAGCGATGTGGGATTTCATAGTCAGACGAAGCAACGCCAGGGTTACCTGGGTTTGTTGTTGCTAAATTACCATAGTTTGAACTGGCCACTGAACTATTCATCGGATTAACATTATCAGCATCTGTATAAGCATAAGAAAGTTGTGCAGATATACCATTATCAAATGACTTACTTATCGCCGCTGAGATAACCGATGATGAACCACTATCACCAGATACGTTTGTTAGTAGTAAATCACCGCTGCGGAATTTACCAGGGTTTAAAGAGTCTTCTTTTCTCTCGTAAAGTGGACGCCCATCAAATGTAGTTTTACCCGAATCTTGAAGAGCAATATCAACTAATGATGCAGCATTACGCTTATCTGAGTAAAGGTAATCTAATGCGATCACATAGTCATTTTCTGTTGTGTATGTAGCACCTATAGAGTATTTCCACTCTGAAGGCAGATCAAAGTTAGGATCAACAGCATTTACAGTTGCATCCCCAGTGCCTGCATTCGTATTAGCCACTTTATCAAACATGTCTTGAGGAACTTCAAAACCAGGCTTACCATTATTAACATTTGGCGTTTCAAATAAATTAACTAAAGTAACTTTATCATCACCTTCGCCTTCAGTATAAGCATTGCTAATATCACCAATGCGAGTACCGATATTTGTTATACCATCATTTGAGTAAGAGTTCGATAACCAAACATTTGGATTACCACCTGAGAATAAACCAACGCCAGCGCGTACTTCAAGTGCGTCTGTTGCATACCATTCAAAACCAACACGAGGCTGAATAAGGTCAATTCCATCAAATGTAGATTGATTGCTGAATCCATAACGATTTGTGAAATTTTGGTTCAGTGTTGGTTTATCATCACTGCTGTAGCTATCATAACGAAGGCCAAATGTTAATGATGCATCTAAATCTGAGAAACTATACTCATCTTGTATATAGAACGTATTTTGAGAATATGAAAAGCTTGCAGCAGCATCATCTGGGTTATTAGTACTCGCAGAGTTGTTGTAATAAACCGCACTAGCTATGCCTTGCTCATATGCATCAATTGATGCAAAGCGCCATTCGCCTTGTGTATGTTGCACAAATTGATTAAATACTTCTAGCTCTTCGTACTCAAAACCAGCCGTTATAGTGTGCTGATCAAGGTAGTAAGTACCAGAAAATTTAGCCGTTGTTGTATCATAATTTAGATCGTTTGACTGACGAGAATCATCAGGCCCAATGTACACAGTGGCATCGTTTGTACTGATTTGGAATTCACCAAAGCTGCTTGCGGCATCTAAAGATTCAACGCGAGCATCAAGCTCTGATTTGCCTAAGCGGACCTCTGTAGAAAAGTTATCGTTCCAGTCAGAGTAAAGTGAACCGATAATAGATGTAAATTCAGCACCTTGTTCATAAAAGTGACTGTTAAATGCTAATTCATCACCATCAGCATCAGATTGTGAAAGTGTAAAACCATCATTGTAGTTATAAATCAAGTTAGCGCGATGAGAATCGTTAATATTCCAATCTAGTTTTACTAATATTTTTTCATCTTCTACAGGAGAGCTTGAAGGGGTTGTGCCTGCATTGTATCCATATTTATCTTGTGAAATTTGCTGAATACGTGCAATATTTTCAGAAGGTACTAAAGATGAATAGTTAAACTGCGCTACACCTTCTAGTTTTTCATATGAAGTATATAAAAATAGAGAATCTTCAATTAAAGGCAGACCGACATTAAAGCCGTAGCGCTTTTCTGTGTAATTTCCGTTATCTACGTCATCACCTTCAATTTTATCACCGCGCATTGAATCGCTAGTATAATCGAAGAACATGCCGCCATGAATTTCGTTGCCACCAGATTTAGTAACTGCGTTGATATTACACGATGTGAAACCACCATATTGTACGTCGAATGGGGCAAGCTCGACGGCAACTTGTTCAATAGAATCGAAAGAAAAAGGAGCGCGTATAGTAGGGTAACCGTTTGAACTTAAACCGAAGTTGTCGTTCATACGAACACCATCCAGCGTTAAGCTGTTAAAGCGTGGATTACCACCACCACAATTAATAGAACTTCGGCTATCGTCAATTGTTACACGTGGATCAATACGAATAATATCTTTTAAATCACGATTAATTGCAGGCTGATTTTCTAAATCTGTTAACGTAAATGTAGACGCAGGACCAGTACCTCCAGACATAGTACTGATTGCGCGACCAGATACGACAATTTGTTCCATGCTTGATTGTGACTCAAGAGAAACGTTTACTGGGTAATCGTTACCAATGTTTAATATGATGTTATTAAACTCTTGGTCTGCGTACACATCTGAATCTACAACGACTTTATAAGGGCCGCCAACACGAAGGCCTTTAGCTGTAAAATAACCCGCATCATTTGCTTCCGTTGTTTTTACTGATCCAGAAGGCACATGTAAAATTGTTACTTTAGTGCCAGCTGCTGGATTACCATTAGGACCTGTGATCTGACCTTTAATTGCAGAGGTTGTTTCGTTTGCAATTGCAGCACCACTTACACCAACACACGCAGCAATAGCGAGTGAAAGGGCGGTTTTACGAAGTTGAGTTTTCATTTAATTTTCCCGTGTAGTTATTAATTAAATTTTTATATTTTTATATTTAATGCTTTAGCGAATAAAGCGAAGCGCTAAATTTACTAAACATCTTGGCTATTGTACTTCATTTGTTCGTTACAAATAAAATACAACTGTAATATTTTTTTAATAAGCGGTTAGGCTTATAACTATTTACAGCTTTTGTGCGATAACATTTAGCAAAAAAATATACTACGCGGGTTTTATGACAAATATATGAAATGAAAATTCGAGGTATAAAAAACCCACTACAAAGTTGTAGTGGGTTTTTAATATAACTTAGTTAAGGCTTATTATGTGCCTAAAGTTATAGCTTAAAACTTATAGCTTACGCCAATTTTAGCCTGCCAAGCAGACGAAGACGTTGCTATTTCGCTATAGTTTCTTACGTCAGTGCCGTTGTAGCTACTATCAATTAAGTATCTACCTTGGTCATCAAGCCCACCAAAATCGTAAACTGTTTGAGTTGAATAGCGTAAGCGTTTTTCGACTCCCCAGTCACTATTTAATAGGTTAGCGAAGTTATCAATCATGAAGTAAACTTCACCACGGTGTCCATCAGCAAAACCAGGTATTTCTTGTTTGATGCTTATGTCCATTGTAGTAACCCAAGGTTGGGTTGCGGTATTTTTAGCTAAAATGTGTCCACGTTCGCTAATACCAGCTTCATTTAATATCGTCTCTAGTTCAGACCACTTCATTTTAGATTTATCCCAATTTACATTAGGATCATCTGCGCCAGTTGGGATGTAAGGTAAATAGGCCGCATTAGAGTATAAAGATTCAGTGTCACCTAAATGACTATCTTTGTACATGTTCATAGTGTAGCTAAATGGACGACCAGAGCGACGTTCAAAGTAAACATTGAACTTAGTAGCGTAACCTGCGAAAAATTCAGCGCTATAACCTAAGTTAATTTTAAAGCTATGCTCAACTTCATAAAAGCCACGTGCTGCAATATCTTGGTTGCGGTTTACAGTCGTATTGTGTTTATAGTTACCTTCGGCTTGTGATGCAGAACCAACAGCCGCTTCTGTTACATCTTGGTGTGCATAGCTTACAGATGTAAATAAGCCATTTTCCCACTCTTTAGCAATACCTGTTGAAATGATGATTGAGCGACCATCATCTGACGAATTAGTCATTTCGGTATCTACGTTGTTTCGTGAAGAGCCACTATAAATACTTTCATTAATTACACGTACACCATCAGCAGCAACGCCTACAGGTCTTATAGAAGTGTTGTGCCATACAGCTTCATTTTCTTTCTTATGATAAGCAATTTCAGCTTGCCATTTAAAGCCATCACCTAAAAGTTCTGAATCGAATTCATATTCAAAGCCAACTTGAGTACGGATACTTGAAGGTAGTTTAAAGTCAGGATCGATATAAGCTACGCTACCCGCACCTTGCTCTAATGAGTTTTTAATTGCATCAGGAACTTGTGTAATATCAGCTTTATTATTAGTGTAGTACTCGTTAATTGCTTCGCTTGGTGCATTAACAAAAGTAATACCATCGCTTTGGTACGAGTTGTTATACCAAACATTAGGAATACCACCTTGGAAACGACCGATACCACCGCTAATTGTAAGTGCTTCAGTTGCATAATATTTAAAACCAACACGTGGCAGTATAATATCAAGACCGTCTAGGTTTTCTTGGTTGCTGAAACCATGTGTACTTTGGAAGTTTTTATTTAATTTAGGTTTATCATCTGACGCTAAACGCTCATAACGAACACCCGCAGTAACTTCTAAGTCATCACCTACATAAAAAGTATCTTCAATGTATAGCGCTAATTGGCTGCGGGTAACATCGTAAGCAGTGTCTGCAGAATTATTTGTATAAGCATTACTGTATGAGAAATCGTATGGCTGGTTACCATTAACATCTTTATTTCTAGCTTGTGTATCAAAGCCAACAAGGCGGTTCTCAAAGTCATCAAAGCTCTTAAACTGCCATGAACCTAAAGAGTTCGGTGCGAATAAGTTGTATAAATTAAGTGATTCGTACTGTGCACCAAAGTTGATTTCGTGCTCATCCATAAGATAAGTTGCATCAAATGTTAGTGTAAGATTTTTGGTTTCAGAACGGTTGCCGTGGCGAGTGTAATCTGTACCAAACGTGTATAAAGCTCCGGTACCACGACCAAATTTTTCTTCTTCGTATACTTTAACACTGCCGATATCTGAACGTGTTGCGCTATTAGAGGTAACATGTTTGTATGCAATGCCAATTTCTGTTGAAAAATCATCATTCCAATCAGAGTATAGTTTAGTTGCAAAGTTATTAAATTTAGTTACGTAATCATAAGTATTTGAAACCATGACAACAGACTTACCGCCAGTGCTTGTGTTTTTCTGGTCTTGGTCGTCTTGCCATTGGTATGTAAAATCTAAACGGTGATTATCACTCGCATTCCAGCTTAGTTTTACAAGCAGGCTTTCGTTTGTATCTTCAGGTGCACCTGCTAATGAATCGGTTAAACCGTATGTATCATTTAGAATAGAGATAAAACGATTATAGTTTGCTTCACTGGTTTTGAATTCGTTAGCGGCACCAGAGTTTTCAAAACCGTAGTCTAAATCTAGTTCACTTGACCATTTTGCATAATTTACGAAGTAAAATAGTTCGTCTTCAATTAAAGCACCACCTACATTAAAGCCGTATCGCTTTTCAGTTTGAATAGGCTCTACTTTAGTAAATGAAAACTGCTTAAGGTTTGTAGCTTTATCTACATCTTCTTCACGAATGTTTTTTACATCACCAGCTAGTTCTGGTGTTGAAATTTCGTAAAAGCCTGAAAACTTAAATTCGTTAGTACCACTTTTTGTTACAGCGTTAATAGTACCGCCACCAAAGTTACCTTTAGATGCAGAAAATGGCGATACATCGACAGATACTTGTTCAATTGCATCAAGTGCTACAGGAGGCTGAGATGTTGGGTAACCGCCAAAATTCAAACCAAAGTCATCATTTTGACCAATACCATCAACGGTTAAACCATTTGTACGTGGGTTACTACCAGCAAACGTTAGTTCACCGTTACCGTTGATGCTTGCTAATGGATTTAAGCGCGCAATATCTTTAATATCACGGTTAAAGCTTGGCATATTCTCAATTGTGTCAGCACCAAAAGTACTGCTAGAACCGCCTGATTGCTGAACTATCTTATAACCAGATACTTCAATTTTTTCAATGTTCAATGGCGCCAGTTGTGAACTTAAACGGTATGTTTCACCAAGGTTTAAGAAGATATTTTCAACTGTAGTATCATTGAATGTGTCAGAATCGATGATTACGGTATATGGACCACCTACACGTAAACCATTTGCGATAAATGTACCATTTTCATTGGTTGTTAACTCGCTGATTGTGCCAGTTGGTTGGTGAACAACTTTAATTTTAACGTTTGCAGCACTACCACCAGAAGGCGTTGTAATTTTACCACGCATTGCAGATGAAGTGTCAGCAGCCATTGCGCTTGTAGAAACACCTAGAGCTAAAATTACGGCTCCAGTTAATTTCGAAAGGCGAAGCTTAGTCATAATATTGATTTCCCGTGTGTAGGTTATTTAAGTTTAATTTGCAGTTTGTTGATCAGTATTCATTTTAAGTGCTGTTTCTAACTCTTTGGCTGATGGATCAAATAGAGTATTGAGTAATCCAGCTAAGCGAATTCCAGCTTGTTGTAAACGCGTTTTTACTATCGGTGTGTTGTTGTATATGTAGCTGTAGCCAATTTCTTCATTCGTTGATTTGTAGATTTTATTTGCTAAATTACGTGATTCTTCAAGCCAGGTTGTTGGCGAACTTTGTAAATAGTCAGCAATTAATTCGCTATTGTTGGTATCTATAAATTGTGCAAACTCGGTATACGATAGGTTTTGATTTTCGATTAACTTTGTATCCCAAAGACTATGAAGGTTTGTTTCTTCTCTAAAAAAAGAAACTTTAATTTTGTTACCGCCTCGGTCTTCGCTTCTGCCAGCATGAAATGGTTGATGACTATCACCGACCAAGTGCACTAAAAAACGTAAACTAAATTGCTTTGCATCAAGTGAGCTCTTCGCGTCAGTCAATGTTTGCATTGAATAATGAATGCCTTCAAGAATATTACTAACAGACTCTTTAGCATGCGTATGTGCATGGTTTAGGCTCAACGCTTTATTTGGCGCTGCGTTAATGTAATGCCAACGAGAAGATTTTTTTTGCCAAAACTCGCCAGGGGCAGAGCGCATTTCATCAGGCCATGTAGATATTTGTGCTAACGATTCACCATCAAGATAAGGAAGTATGGCTGCTTTAGTTGTTTCGCTTATGTGAGACTCTGCAAGTTTTCCTATAATACGATGACCATTTTGGCCCCAAGCATATGAATCAGTGCTTGTGAAAATTGCACTAATTAACAGTGCTGAAGATATCGAGTATTTTAAATTGCTATGCATTAGAACTTCCTAAATGAATGCTTCATGTCGTTGCTACAAGTTAATGCGGTCAATTGTCCGCATTTTTAACGTTAATAGGAAGGACTCAATAAAATTCATAATTTCTCATTCATAACCCTTTAAATTCAATGCCTTAGATTTGATGGGTAAAATTACTTGTTGTAATAAGTAAGTAAAGTTGTTCAAATGCGTTATACAACTTAATTTTGAGTAACACTTCGTTGAATTTAAAAAAAGTCATGTTGCAAAAAACTTCAATTGTGACATTTTTGTTTCTATTACTGGTCATTACATGGATATGCGGTCAATTTATTGTTGACAACGATGACTTACATTTTCCGGTAATGATTGAAACCTCAACCGAATGCAAAACAACGGCGACAAGTAATAATGGTCAACTGATAGTTTTTACACAATCAAAAAAAATAGCAAAATCGTTAACACAAAACTTGTGTTCTGATAACGTTGTGGCTAAACAATACGGCTCAGTAATAGGTTACTGGGGTTACAGAACCGCAGATAGTTTTGAGTTTGTAGGAAAGGGAATTGCAGATTTAATTTTAGCAAAGAATAATATAATGGCCGCGTTTAAGGCTGAATCTACTTATAACTATCAGCCTGTTGTTGGGTTTGCTGATTACACGGCATTTTTTATTTCATCGAGGGAAAAACCGCGTCTAACAAAAGAGTATTTTTTAGATAAGCGAGTTGGTTTACTTGATTATCCTACAAGTCGATCTGGGCATATTTTACCGAAACAAACATTTAAAGAATTAGATATTAACTTAGCCAATTTAGATGTTACGTATGCTCGTTCGCACAACGAGCTCCGCGATTTACTGGCTAATGGGCAAGTAGATATTATTGCTTCGTTTTGGAAAGAAAGTGACGCGCAGCGTTTTTCAAAAAACTACATTACTCCATTAAGCAATAATGTCTCTGGAACACGTTGGTATTTAAAAATGCAGCAACAAAATACTGATCTCTTGTGTAGTGTTCAAACACACTTATTGGCAATGTCTAAAGATCAGGCGCTACATTATTATCAAGACGTTGAGGCATACTGGAACTGCGAGACTAAAAACGTCAGCTTTAAAGGTGAGTTGGATGATGAGTAAATTGACTATACCGGTTTTTATCCTGATCTTATTTTCTATGTTTTCCAGCGTGTTTTATATCTCCGCTAAGCAAAAGCAGCAAGATGTAGTTAAGCTAAGAATCAATGAAATAGAGAAGCAGGTTGCACTTGATTTACCACTTCTGGATTTATCTAATAAATTATTGAAACATGTGGGTAATAAAGAAGCCATTGACGACTACATTAAAAAGTTAAATGGTCTGCTACCTAATAACAATGTAACACTTAAAAATATAACCCCCGCGAGTGAATCAACGGTTAAATTAGCGCTAGATGAGAGCGTTAGTTATTTACGCGCTAATAATGGGTATGTTCTACTTATATTTAATACGCAAAATAAAGTGATAACAGTACGCCACTTTATTGTATTTACAATACTTTTTGTATTGAGTGTATGCTTGAGTATGTGGTTCAAATTGATTTTGGTTCAAAGTAGTCACAATACAAAGCATCCAAATTTAAGCAACGACGCTTTCGAGCACGCGCCGCTTTCACTAATTATTGACCTTAACAGTAAAACACTCTCTAGTTCTTATGCCATTGACTTGCAGACGTCCTTAGCTAATAAGCCTCTATGTTTTTATTTGGCTCTTGTTGAATTTTGCGAACGCCATAGTGATAGCGTCCTTAATCAAAATAAAAACGTGCCAGATGAGCTTGTTGAGTTGGCAAATAAGTATTTTCATCGGTTAGTTGAATTAGGGCATACAGTAAGAAAGCGGCCTAATTTTAATAGTAGCCTTGAAAAAACATTAAGTGAAATTCGCGCTGCACTTGATGAAGTGCTGAATGACTATCCTGATCAAAAAGATATTTATTATCCACCAAAGGCCTATGGTGAGGGTTCACGTTCACGATTACATAGTTATGGGTTAGTCAATATAGATAAGGGACATATTGAAATTATAGGAAAGTAAGCAAATCCAACAAGCTGTCTAAGTGTTTGGGCTATTAAACGCATAAAATCACTCTCTAACGTCGGTAAAATTTTAATAACGTGAGAGAGTGATTTTCCAATCTTAGACTTTTTGCTTAAGCAGCTTGGCATTCAACCAGAGCTCAGCTTATTTAGCAATTCATACCTTTATTTTGGTGAATACTCAGCTGCCTTTATTGGGCTATTTTGAGAAATAAAGTTTTTAAGTGCTTGTGCATCGGTTTCATCGGTACTTACATAGCCTTGCAATTTAGTAATCGTTGGGTATCCATCGCCGCCAGATGCATTGTAACTATTAAGACTCATGCGATAAATTTTATTTTTGTCCAACGGTTGCCCATTAATGGAGACCTTAATTAGTTGCCCATTTTTACGTTCAAACGATAGTTTATGATATTGTAAATAAGCACCAGAATCAGCCGGAAAGGCTGTTACTACATTTAGATAATTCCATAAGTCGTTGCCTTGCCAATCCATATAAGTGATACGGTTTTTGAAAGGGTGCACTTTTAAAATGTCTTTATAACTTACTTCCCCAGCTTCAATTGAGCTGCGAATACCACCACCACTTATTAATCCAAAATCAGCACCTACTGTATTCATTTGTGCCTGAATGATTACCCGTGCTAGGTTAGTTTGTTGATAGCGTACTTTATTTCTGTCGCCTTCTAAACGAGCATCAACATCGCCTATTTTACCTTCAATTTGTTTAGCGCCTTTAGCTTGATATACCGCTAAAAAAGATTCAAGTTTTGAGTCTGGTTTAATGTACTCGTTTGCTAATACTGCTTTGGTAGAGCCATCAGCTTGTACTTTATCTACATATAAATTAACTGGCATAAGTTTGTAGTCAAGTAATGTTAATTTACCATTTTCAAGTTTAAACTCAGCTTTACCCACATACTTCCCCCATTCATGGGCTTGCATTATGTATGTGCCATTTTGTTGATCAGGTTTACAGGCAAGACCTGGCTTAAAATTATCGTCGTTGACATTTTTACCTGCCATACAAATAGGCTCTTGAGAGTGCCCACCTATTATCATATCAAGAGTATTGGCAGGCAATGAGCGAGCTAGCGTTACATCGCCAGGCGCATTAATACCAAATTGGGCATCTATGTAATGGCCCATATGGGTAAGTGCAATAGTGATGTCTGGATTGTATTGCGCTTTAATTTTTTTTGCTAAGGCCGCTGTTATTTCTACTGGATCTTTAAATTCTAAATGCCCAATGTACTGCGGGTTACCTATTTTGGCTGTGTCTGTTGTTGTGAGGCCAATCACAGCGATGGTTAAGCCATTTTTTTTAAATATTTTATAACCGTCGAACGCATGTTCACCAGTCGATTTTTCAAAAATGTTTGCAGATAGAAAGGGGAAATTAACCCATTTTTGCTGCTGTTTTAATATAGCGATAGGATTATCGAATTCGTGATTACCTAGTGCCATTGCATCGTAACCAATTAGCGCCATTCCTTTAAAGTCGGGCTCTGCTTTTTGTAAGTCAGACTCAGGTATGCCGGTATTTATGTCACCGCCGGATAACAGTAATACGGCATGGCCTTGTTTTTGTGCATCATTACGTAATGAGTCGATAAGCGTTTTACGGGCCGCCATTCCATATTCACCTTTCTCATTATGCCAAAAGCGACCATGGTTATCATTAGTATGAAGTATTGTTAAATATTCAGTAGAAGAATAACTTGATACAGGATCTAAAGTTGAAGATGTACAGCCAAGTACACTTAAAATAAACGTGAAAAAAATAATTATACGCATAAAACACCTATGGATTAAGGTCTACTCAATTTATTAGGTGGGTAGTTTAAACTAGTTTTATGCTAAAAAAACGTAGTTATTTATTTTTTCGTTTAATTACAATTAGTGGCAGCACGCTCTCTTCGTTTTAATTCTTTGCTCGCGATCTCTGCTTTGTGATGTTTAGCCGCTATCATCCATGTTAAAAAGCTTGCAGGTAATTTTGTGTAAGCTTGGCCTTTGTGTAAACCGAAGTCACAAATTGTGTGGTTTGTATCAGACATAGGTATTTTCTATGGTTTGTTATTTTTATTGATATTAACAAATGTACTGAACTGGGAAAGATGATTTAGTTACATATTAGTGGTTTTGTATAACTAAAAAGAACATTAATGTAACTAAGTTGTTATCAATGCGGTATGATTTGTATTAATTATCGCTTTTAGATCGATTTTTAAAGTGGCTGATATTATTCTGCCCATGAAGCACTCTCCTAAATAAATATAAAAACAGGAATACAACATGAAAAAAATTTTACTTGGCTCATTATTGGCTACAGCTAGTTTTACAAGTACCGCAACTCTTGTAGAAATGAAAACTAGCCAAGGTGTTATCGAAATCAATTTATTTGATAAGCAAACCCCTAAAACAGTGAGTAATTTTTTAAGTTATATTAACGATGGTTCGTACAATCAAACAGTTATCCATCGTTCAATAGATAATTTTGTAATTCAAGGGGGGGGATTTACTTTTTCTGATTCACTAGACCCAATTACCGTTAAACCAGCCGTTGTCAATGAGCCTGTGTTTTCAAATGTTAAAGGCACTATTGCGATGGCTAAGAAATCAGGCAATGCAAATAGTGCGACAAGCCAGTGGTTTTTTAATATGGCTGACAATAGCGCAGGTAGCCCAAGACTAGATACTCAAAATGGTGGTTTTACAGTGTTTGGGCAAATTACTGCGGCAAGTCAAGTGACGCTTGATAAAATAGCTGCGCTGGTTCATTGTAAAGAAATACCAGTTGTTAATTATACTGCTGCGCAATGCTCAAGCAGTGATGCAACCATGAGTAATGCCAATTTGGTATCTATTGAAAGTATATCAATCGTAAATGATGATCCTGATTCATCACAAGGTTTAACTGCTGTAGTAAATACCTTAATTAAAAAAGACACATCGTCTTCAAATAGCAGTTCAAGTGGTAGTCTGGCGTGGATTTTAGGTGCCTTCTTTCTTGTATTACCTAGATTAGAGCGGGTTAAGTAAATACTTATGAGCGACTTTAAAGTCGCTCATAAAACTTGTATTGTATGTTTGCGATGATCCTTACTAATATTTTCTACCATTCCCTCTATAAAGAATAGCTATAGAGCAGTAATGTATTTTTTGAGCCAAAATTATCCCCTCATCACACCGTCGTATTCATTTTTACAATATGTTACATAACTATATGGTATTTAGTGGCTTGTTGTTAGGTGATAATGTTAATTTAAACACATAGATTTAAGTATTAAGTCTGCATTTGACTGTGACTACAGTCTTTTATAATGCGATTACTAGAGGCATTATCAGCCTTAGACCTTAAACATATTAAATTAGCTATTTATTTTTATTATCTTAAAATGGAAAAAAAATGAAAAAAATTATTGGCTTTAGCGCCATAGCACTTGCTGTTTTAAGCGGTTGCTCGAATACGTCTCCTACCTCTCAAGCACCACAGGCTGCTTTATTGTCAGACACGCTAGTTGTTAGCCCGAATGATAATCGTCAATACAAAACCCTTAAGCTAGCTAACGATATTGAAGTTATTTTAGTTTCAGACCCAAGCGCAGAAAAATCAGCAGCTTCACTGAGTGTCGGTGTTGGCTTGTTGCACGATCCTATGTCGCAACAGGGAATGGCACACTATTTAGAACATATGTTGTTTTTAGGCACTGATCGCTACCCTGATACCAAAGGGTATTCTGATTTTATGACCAAGAATGGTGGTGCGCACAATGCGTACACATGGCTTGATATTACAAATTACATGTTTAAAGTTAATAACGATGCGTTTGATGAAGGGCTAGATCGTTTTGCTGATTTTTTTAAAACACCTAAGTTATACCCTGAGTACACAGATAAAGAAAAAAATGCAGTAAATGCTGAGTGGTCAATGCGCCGCGAAATGGACTTCTTTGGGCAGTTTAAATTAGCCCGTAAAATGATGGGTGAACACCCAGCTAATCGTTTTTTAATTGGTAACTTAGAAACATTAGGCGACAAAGAAGGGAGCTCGCTTCATAAAGAAACAGTTGATTTTTATAATAAATATTACTCTGCAAATATTATGAAAGTTGCGCTTATTTCAAATTTAACGATAAGTGAAATGGAGCAAAAAGCACAAAAATACTTTGCTGATATAGAAAATAAAAACATCGACAAACCAACAGTAACAACAAAACTTGATTTTGATAACGCAGGCGGTAAACGTGTGTTTTATGCGCCAAATGAAGATGTAAAACAGCTACAACTTGATTTTACTATTGCTAATAATAACAGTGAGTTTGCAGTTAAACCAAACCGCTTTGTAGCTTATTTACTAAGTAACGAAATGCCAGGTAGCCCAGCGCAACTGCTTCGCGACAAAGGCTGGGTATCTCAGCTTTCAGCTTCATCAACACCTAATCAGTATGGTAACTACGGGTCATTAAATGTAAATGTAGAGCTGACAGATGAAGGCATGAAAAATCGCGAAATGATTGTCGCAACAATCATGCAATACATCGATTTAATTAAACGTGAAGGCGTAGACAGTAAATACTTTAATGAAATTCGCACATCACTCAGTAACCAGTTTAAGTTTTTAGAAAAAGGTGATGAGTTTAATTATGTCAGTGCACTAACGCAAAGCATGCAAGATTATCCTTTAAATCACGCGATTAATGCGCCTTATCATTATGCGAAGTTTGATGCTAATGCGGTAAATAAAGTACTAGAGCAGTTAAATGCCGATACGCTTCGAATTTGGTATATTTCACAGCAAGAAGAAACAGATTCGAAGCTACATTTTTACGATGGTAAATATCGTATTAGTGATATTGGCGAACAAGATATCGCCAGCTGGAAAAAACCAAGTGAGTTTAAGCTTGTACTACCAAGCGTTAATAATTTATTACCAGAAAGTTTTGCAATCAAAACGCATGCATTTAAAGAGCAAAAACACCCTGAGTTGGCTTACGATAAAAATGGTGTAAAAGTATGGCGCCAAGCAAGTCAAAAATTTGCTGAACAACCAAAAGGTTTGGTTGAGGTGTACATAAATACAGAATCTGGTTTGAGCGATATTAAGGCGGAAGTTTTGTATTCTGTTTGGGCTGATTTGTACAATATTCAACAAAGCCAGCTAAGCACTGAAGCAGCTGTCGCGGGTATGAGCGTGAGTCTTGTGCCAAGCAACGGACTTGTTTTATCGATGAGTGGTTTTACGGATAAGCAAAATATTCTTCTAAAACAAGCATTGAGTGGTCTAAATAGTGATATTACAGCGCAAGCTTTCAACCAAGCTATTGACCGTTTTAAGCGAGATTTATTAAATGAACAAAAGCAGTTTCCATACGCACAAGCTTTTGGTGAATATTCAAAATTAATTCGTACTGGCAGCTTTGACACAGATGAGCTTATTAAAACGGCAGATTCGCTTACCTTAACAGACTTTAATGAGTTAAAACAAAGCACATTAGCAAATAATGATTTACGTGTATTTAGTTACGGAAATTATAACCAGCAAGACATTGATGCAATAGCAGGTGAGCTAGCTGCTGTTTTACCTAACAATCATAAGCATACTGACTTTGTTCGCAGTAAAGCGTGGTTGCCACAACTAGGTGAAGCATTGGTATTGCAAAAAGACATTGATGTAGCTGATGTTGCCGTCGTTGACATGACAATAAATCCAACACCGGGCTACAAACAAAAAGCACAGGCTGCAATATTACAAGGCCATTTTAGCACTATCGCATTTGATAAAATGCGTACTGAAGAGCAACTTGCATACGCAGTTGGGGCATTGGCGCGCCCAATTGAAGAGTACTCAGCAATTGGTTTATTTATTCAAACGCCGGTTAAAGGGCCAAAAGAGATTCAAGCTAGGTTTGATAAGTTTAAAAAAGAATACGCAGTTGAGCTAGATAACATGACTGAAGAAACCTTTGCACAACTTAAAAACGCAACGCTTGTATCCCTCAAAGAGCAACCTAAAAACCTAAGTGATGAAATGGGCCCGCTTATAAGTGATTGGTATCGTGAAAATTTTAACTTTGATTCTAAGCAAAAGCTGATTAATGAAGTTGAAAAAGTAACGCTTGCTGATATAAAAGACTACTACAAGCAAACCATGCTTAATCCTAATGCTGCACGTTTAAATGTTCAATTACGCGGGACTAAGTTTATCGAAAGTGACTTTGCCAATTTACCAAATCAAACTAAAATCACAACGCTTGATGCCTATTACAATGGTATTAAACTACAAAAATAAGCTTTATTTATGTAGCTAAAAATAAAACCCCAATGTATTACTACATTGGGGTTTTATTTAATGCGATAAAATGATCATGTTTTAATAAAGTTGGTATAATTTAAGCCATCATTAAAAAGCCTATAACAGCTAATGCCGCAGCAATCAGTGTATATGGCAGCTGTGTAACGGCATGGCTCATTAAATTACAACCAGAACCTTGCGCTGCGAGTACGGTTGAATCTGAGTAAAAACACGCTTGGCTACCAAAAGAAGAAGCCGATAATAGCGCACCAATGACCAGTGGTATGTTTGCATCAACTGCATTTGCCAATGGCATAACAATCGGAATTGATACAGCAAAAATACCCCAGCTAGACCCTGTTGCAAACGCTAAAATAGCCATTGAAATAAATACCACGGCTGGTAAATATGCAGCGGTCATATAAGGGCTTAGACTGCCAATAACAAACTGAGGTAAGCCAATTAAGTCGCATACATCTTTAAATATAAACGCCGCTATAACAGTACCAATCGCGGGGATCATACTTTTAAAGCCATCAAGCATGCGTTCAATCATTTCACTTACGCTCATTAATTTTTGTAGAGCATAAAACGGGAGAGTGACCGCCATTGTTGCTAATAAGCCTTTGTATACGTCTATTTCAAAGTAAACAGTAAATGCAACCAGTAAAATAATCGGCACCAAAAAGTTACGTAATTTACCTTTAGGGTCGGCATCTTCAAAGTTCTCTTCTACGGCTTTTACTGCATATTCATCCGCTGTTTGAACGTCATTGTATTGGGCCGGGTCAACTTGAGCTTGCTCAATTTGCGCCATTTGCTCTGCTTTTTTCATTGGGCCAATCGCAGGAATAACACCCAGCACAACAAGTAAAACAACAAGCACTGCAAACCACGCATAAAACATATACGGTATGGCTTGGATATAAACTGCAATCCCTTTGCCTTCTTCTGCAATACCATTATCTACAAGTAAGCCACCAAAAAAAACCGCCCAGGTAGATAAAGGGACAAGTACACAAATTGGAGCGGCAGTAGAGTCAACAACATAAGCAAGCATCTCGCGGCTCACCTTAAATTTATCAGTAATGCGTTTCATGGTTTCACCCACGGTAAGTGCATTTAAGTAGTCATCAATAAAAATAACCACACCTAAACAAAAAGTCATAAATAAAGATGAACGTTTGCCTTTGGTGTATTTAAGGGCTAATTTACCAAAAGCCGATGCACCACCTGTACGTACTAATAACGCGATGAGTGCACCAAAACCACCACATACAAGTATTAGCCAACCGATGGTTTCGTCTGTCATCACTTTTAGCGATGTACTCGCAAAGTTAGTAAGTACTTGTGCAGGATCGGCTATAACTAAACCAACTAAAGCACCAATAAGTAAAGATAAAATAGGGCGGCGTAATACAACAGCCAATACAACTACCACCAACGGTGGCAGTAAACTTAACGCAGAAGGTTCAAGCATTTAAGTATTCACAAAATTAAAAGCATGTATAAAAATTAAAATAGTATTAATTTTTATACATGCTTATACAAAAACAAAGAAGATGATAAGTTTGTTGTTAAATCATCTTCCAAGTCACTGCTTTTGTACGCGAGGGAGGGACACATAAACAGTTATGTTAAATAGCAGCTTAAGTGAAACGCGTTGGCTTTGGCGCCAGACGGTGCAAGGAGTGCAAACCGCTATTGTTGTGCCTGTAAAAACATCGGCGCAAAAATAATCTGCTTTTTAATTTCAGTCAACAAAAAGTTACATGCTAAACAAAGTTTTTTAGAGGGGCTTACATTGAACATTGTATTTAAAACAAACCGATTACTGTTGCGCCATGCAAATGCAAGTGATGCAGCTGTGCTACTAAAATTAGTTAATCAGGCTGATTTTATAAAGTACATTGGTGACAAGGTAATTTATACGCTGGATGATGCAAAAGATTATATTGAGCAGTCATTTATTGCAGCTCATAAAAATCAAGGCTTTGGGCCTTACATTATAACCTTGTATAACGATGTTGTTGTAGGCGTCGTGGGGCTTTATAAACGCTCGGCACTACAATATCCAGATTTAGGCTTTGCACTTGTAAGCGGTTTTGAAAAAAAGGGTTATATTTTTGAAGCGGCTAATGTACTTGTGCAAAATATACATGAGTTAGGAGTAACACAGCTGAGTGCCATAACATCAACAGACAACACGGCATCGCAAAATGTGTTAGCTAGGTTGGGATTTAGTAAAGTAGGTATGGCAGTTATTAATAACGATAAAACCGCTGTTAACGTATTTTTATTAAATAACCAGAGCTCAGATTAAATAATTAAAGCCTTGTGTGCTCTATTTTTTTTGCAACAGCTAGATTAATATTTAGCCATGTTTTTTCAAGTGTTGACACCAAACCGTCATAGCCGTCATCATCAATAGGCACTACATTTGAAAAATTATGA
Source organism: Pseudoalteromonas sp. S558 (assembly GCF_005886635.1). NCBI lineage: Bacteria > Pseudomonadati > Pseudomonadota > Gammaproteobacteria > Alteromonadales > Pseudoalteromonadaceae > Pseudoalteromonas > Pseudoalteromonas sp. S558. The sequence goes on from NZ_PNDU01000127.1 coordinate 24,514, forward strand.
ATGCTTACAAGGCGTCGTCCAGTTTCTGGGTGTGTATAGTACAAACGCCAAAGCCCCGAAATATCAGCATTGCCTTGCATATCACCATTAAAGTGGTGTATTTCGTACTCAAGTTCATAAAATGTTTGCTGTTCGAGCTCAGTGATAACCGGCAACCCTTTTATTACCATCCAATGCGGCATGGCAGTAAAAAGAGTTTGTTGCGCTGAAGCGGTTAACATCACATCTGGCGATTCGCCCCACAAGTTGTAATTAGCAGCGTGAATTTGGTTACTGTCTATTTTCATAGCAATACCCACGTTATTTAAAGCCCCTCTAAGCACAACGGTTTGTATCCTTAATTGCGCCTCTGTCTCGCTCACGTTCCTTGATGATTCGCCAATAGGTTGTTCAAATTGGTAATACTGTGTCGCGGTTTGTATTGATGAGCTACAACCGGCGAGTAGTAACAATAAGCTTGTAATTAAAAATAATGATTTCATTATTGCTTCCTTGGTTTTGGATCAGCCGGCAATGACTTATCAAAAATTAGCATATTTGGTTGCTCATTTAAGCCACGAGTCAATGGCTGCAGCCCTTCGCTTAAACGTTTAAACTCTTTTAGTGTTTGCTGTATTTGATGATGAAGCTCAGAGCCCGCTTGGTAACTGGCCATTGTTTTATCAAATTGGCGCATGGTGATTTCAAATTGCACCATGCTTTTTGTCATTTTTTCGAAGTTACGATTAAAGTCACCGGGTAAATTTTGTGTATCTTTTTGGCTCAATAATTCGCGCATTTCATTCGCCAGTGCTTGGTAGTCTGTAAATGTCGCTTGCATCTGCGCTAGATTATCTTCAATTTTTAAGTTATTGACTTTATTTAGTACATCGGATACTTGATCTGCGAGTACCGTTATACCGCTCGACACACTTGGAAAAACATCATACTGCACAAGTTTACCTAAATAGGCTTTGGGGGCATCAGGATATATATCAAAATCAACATACACTGCACCTGTTAATAAATTGCCAGGTTTTAACGAAGCGCGCATACCATTTTCAATCCAGCCATCAAGACTGCCTCGCCAAAACTCTTTGGCTGAAGCACTGTCGTGATATAAGCGTCCGTATTCTACTTTTATGAGTACTGGAACTGCCGTGTTGTGATTTCTAAAATGAGCAGGTTTTCCATTAATAATAACGTTAGCAGGCGCTTCTACAACGGTACCAATACGCATACCTCGATACTCAACAGGCGCACCAGAGCGTAGACCGCGTACTGATTGCTCAAACTCAATGAGGAAGTAATCAAAATCATAAAAACGCTCTTCAAGTGCCTCTTTATAGCTTTGGCTCAATGAAAAGCTATGGTCATCCTGAGCTATTTCACCTGGGGCTTGTTGTTCAGGTAAACCAACCGATATACCGCCTTTTAAAAGTTTACTTAACGAGCCTGTATTAATATTGATGCCATCGGCAGATAGGTCAATTTGAATGCCTGCATTTACCCAAAAGATGGAGTTTGTTGTGATCAAGTTTTGATAAGGTGCATTAATAAATACACCGTATTTCATTGCTTGATTTTCCCAATCAAATACAGCGGTCTCTATTTGGCCTATTTTATAGTTTTTAAAAAATATTCCCGTACTTACATCCAGTACTTCGGCATTATAACTAAGGAGCTTAAAGCGCCCGCCCTTAACATCTTTGCCAATTAAAGCAGGCTCATCTTGTAATGTGAAAGTACGTTTCACGTTTTTACTTTCACCAGGTGAAAACTCTAAGTAAACCCCCGATAAAAGTGTACTCATGCCACTGATGCCGGTTTCATCTATACGGGGTTTTACAACCCAGATTTTAGCGTCGTCAGTCAACAAGTTATTATAATTTTTATCTATTTGAGCGCTTGCTATGACGCTGTCTTGAGTGTCGGATAAACGAACATGATCAATTTGGCCTATTTTTACACTGCGAACTTTTATTTCTGTTTTGCCAGCAATAATGCCTTCTGCTTGTGGCATTTCGATAAAAATTGTAGGGCCTTTATTAGCTTGGTATTGGTATAACATCCACATGCCCACTAATAGCGCAATTGCAGGAATGATCCAGATAGCGGAAATTTTTGGTTCTTTTGTTACTTCAGCAATCTCGGTCATGCTTTGTTCTCTGAGGTTTTATTTTTAGGTGAATCCCACAATAAACGGGGGTCAAAGGCATGCGCTGCCATCATTTGGCATATTACCATAACCGTAAAGAATACAATGCCTAATCCTGGGGTTACCGACATTAAATTACCTAATTGAACCAAGGCAACTAAAATAGCGACGACGAATACATCTATCATAGACCATTTACCTATGAATTCAGTTAGTTGATAAATGCGGGTATACCCTTTCGTGTGCCTGTTTGCTGGCCGTGTCACCATAAAGCATAAAAAGCTTAGAACGAATGCTTTTGCTAGTGGCACAACCACACTGGCTAAAAATATAATAGCGGCGATAGGGTACGAGCCACTTTTCCACAGTGTGATTACACCACCAACTAATGTGGAAGGAGACTCATCACCTAAGCTTGTGGTGTGCATTATAGGTAAAATATTAGCTGGAATGTAGCACACAACAGAGGTTATTAACCAAGCGACGGCTTTTTGCACGCTATATGGATTTCGTACATATGTTTTAGTGTGACAGCGCTGACAAATATTACTTGTACATAGCTGATGACACACATGGCACGCTTTAATATTTTCATCAATTGCGCGTTTTGCATGTTCAGCTCCTGTAAGTATTTTTACTGGTTTTATTTGCGCCCATAAACGTGGTCGGTTTAAATGAGCAAGCGCGGCTATATACAAAATTACAAAGCATACGTACGCCCAGAAACTTGTACCAAAGCTAATATCGGCCAACGACATAATCTTAACCATGCTTACCAGCACACCGATCAAAAATATTTCCGACATAATCCAAGGCTCTAACGCAAGGGTAAATTTTAATAGCCGTCTGGCAATACCCTCTGGGAGAGTATTTAAGAGCCCAAGATGCAAAGGTATTAAAATAAGCAATAAAGCCATTGGTAGGGCAATAATGCTCAAATCAATAAATAGACCAAGTAGTTCACTGTCATAGTTAAATAAAATGCGGGCCGCGTCGGGCAGGGTAATCGTTTGCGTTATTCCACTGCTACTAAAAGAAATAAAAGGGTAAAACATACTGCTTAGCAGCATTAATAAAGCACTAAAACTGAGGGCTACAATGCGGCTATCGTTATTCACATCAGCTTGACAAAGTTTATGGTGGCAATGCGGACATAGCGCCATTTGCTTTGCGATTATGCGAGGTATATCTATAATTAGGTCGCAACAAGGGCATACTGTTTGCAATGTGTGAGCCTAATGCTAAGTAGAGTGATTTAATTTTGCTATAAATTGAGTGTAAATACAAACTAGTTCAATCAATAGTCAGTTCAAAAATTCAATTGTACTGTGGATGAAGACTCGTTTAAAAATATTTTATATGCTTAAAAATACAAAGGATCGACAGTGAAAAACCTATTGATAATTTTGGCTCTGTTAATGAGCACTAAAATACAGGCTTTAGCACAGTCAGATAGCGTAAAAAAGTCTGATAATATAATTGTCGCTGTCAGTCCTTTTGTTGCTCCCTATGTAATGCAAAAAAATGATTCCGGTATTCAATTAGAAATTATTAAAGCCGCATTTAAAAATCAAGGTATCAATAATATTTCAATAGAATATATGTCGAATAAACGCGCGGAGTATCAGTTAAATAATGGTGCTGTCGATGTGGCAATGAATCATTCTAACTTTTATTTACCTGGTATTTATCTCAGCAAGCGTATTTTGAATTATCAAAATGTGGTTGTAAGCCTGCTCAAAAATAACTATACGATTAATTCTGTGTATGATTTGTCAGGAAAAAGTGTATTGGCGTTTCAACATGCGCCAGCCTACTTACCGCATTCATTTAAGTTGGCTTTGTATAAGGTTGGCTCTTATGAGGAGGTGATAAATCAAAGAGCACAGGTAGATCATCTAATGAAAGGATGGGTAGACACAATTATTTTAGATAAACGTATATTCTTATACTATTTAAATGAGTATCGACAAACCAATAAAACATCGCACGTTGCAATTCATTCGATATTCCCAGAAGCGCCACGACCAGCTTATTTTAATAGTAAAGTTTTACAAGAGATATTTGATGAGGGATTGGCCAATATTATTAAAAATGGCCAATACCACAGTATTTTAGTAAACCTTGAAGCGCAATATGCACAAAACCCTGAAATTTCAAACTAATAAAAGTTAATTACGCTGGTTGTATTAGGGCGTGTTGATCTTTGTGGATTGAACCCAAGGGACAGCGCATGTTTGTCATTTGCTCTTCTTTATCAACCACTTATGTGGAGTAGCTACATCATAGGACTTGAATGCCAAACAGCCTGCTGCGAATATAACCTCGAAAGATAAACAGGCTGTGTGTTTTTAGTCAAATAACGCCACTGTTTGGCGCGTAAGAGCGATTAACTCACCTGATTGTGACCATATACAACCATCTTCTAAGCCGTAACCATCTTTTGAATGATGCGTAATAGCTTCAAAGCCAAGCCATTCACCAGGTGCTAAGTTTGGCTCTTGCACAAACTCCAAATACCATGACATGCTACTTGCCGGAGCGGGTTGTTTAAACATTTGTAAAAGTGTTGGCGGCCAAGCATCAGTCAATGCAATTACATGGGCCTCTGTAATTTGCTTTGGGGTGTGCTTAAAGCGCATCCAGCCACCTAAGTGAGAAGTTTCTGCACTACTAAATGGCATGCCGCCTTGTTGTGGGCACAAATCAACATGTTGAAAAAACTCAGGCATCTGATCTTTTATAAAAGGTAATGTGTAGCGTTCATCAACGGGTTTCAAACTAATTGATTTTGAGACGGGAACGTTAATAGCAGACTCCCTACTTTTGGCAAAACATGCCTGCACTATTACGCATACTTGTTCATTTTGAATTGCTTTAGCTAACACCTGCGTGCTGCTTTTACCTTGTCGAAGTATTTCTACGGATAAAGAAAAAGGGGTATCGGCAAGTAATGGCCCTACAAAATTGGTGCTGAGTGAAAGCAGTCGACGATCGTCTGTTACTTTACCTCTTATTGCTTGATATAACAGCGCAGCTGAAAGCCCGCCGAATGCGGTTCTGCCCTGACACCAGTTTTCTGGGAACTGCATCGTAGATATTAATTGCTCAGTGTTTTTAGTGTTGCCTATCTTTGCTGCTTGCTCAAGTAATTGTTCAAAATGCATAAAGGTGTCCTTTTAAAGTGCGATTTAATAAATTTATAACATAACAAAACTAGTCAGACCAGTAATTAAAAGCAGTCCAAGCGGTGTAAAAATCATCATTCCTTACAATTATTAAGGTCATTTTGTAAATAAATTAAAAAAAATGAGTTTTTTTTCATTTTTACAGTTGAAATAAGTTTGCAGCAACCCTATTTACTAGTCATCGAACGTATTAACGAATATTGAAGTTGGAGAAATTTCATGGGTAAAATTATCGGAATTGACTTAGGTACTACAAACTCTTGTGTTGCAGTACTTGATGGTGGCAAAGCACGTGTTATTGAAAACGCGGAAGGCGATCGCACAACCCCGTCTATCATTGCTTATACGCAAGACGGTGAAACATTAGTAGGTCAATCTGCTAAACGTCAAGCGGTTACTAACCCGACAAATACCTTGTTTGCAATTAAGCGTTTAATTGGTCGTCGTTTTGAAGACGAAGAAGTTCAACGTGACATCGGCATCATGCCGTTTAAAATCATTAAAGCCGACAATGGCGATGCATGGGTAGAAGCGGGCGGCGAAAAACGCGCTGCACCACAAATTTCTGCTGAAGTACTGAAAAAAATGAAAAAAACAGCTGAAGACTTCTTAGGTGAAGAAGTAACAGAAGCCGTAATCACAGTACCTGCATACTTTAACGATTCACAACGTCAAGCAACGAAAGATGCTGGTCGTATTGCGGGCCTTGAAGTTAAACGTATTATCAATGAGCCAACGGCTGCGGCACTTGCTTACGGTATGGATAAAAACCGTGGCGAAAACGTAGTTGCAGTATATGACTTAGGTGGCGGTACTTTCGATTTATCAATTATTGAAATTGATGAAGTTGAAGGTGAGCACACTTTTGAAGTACTTGCTACAAACGGCGACACTCACTTAGGTGGTGAAGATTTCGATAACCGTGTAATCAACTACTTAGTAGCTGAATTCAAGAAAGATCAAGGCTTAGATTTAAAAAATGATCCGCTTGCAATGCAACGTGTTAAAGAAGCTGCTGAAAAAGCAAAAATTGAACTTTCATCTGCACAGTCTACAGAAGTAAATCTTCCGTATGTAACTGCTGATGCATCTGGCCCTAAGCACATGAACGTGAAACTAACACGCGCTAAGCTTGAGTCTTTAGTTGAAGATTTAGTAACTAAAACAATTGAACCACTTAAACGTGCACTTGCTGATGCAGATTTATCAGTAAGCGACATCAACGACATTATTCTTGTTGGTGGTCAAACACGTATGCCTTTAGTACAAAAAATCGTTGCAGAGTTCTTCGGTAAAGAACCTCGTAAAGATGTTAACCCTGATGAAGCAGTAGCCGTAGGCGCAGCGATTCAAGGCGGTGTACTTGCTGGTGACGTTAAAGATGTACTATTACTAGACGTTTCTCCATTATCTCTAGGTATTGAGACTATGGGTTCAGTAATGACGGCATTGATTGAGAAAAACACGACGATTCCTACTAAGAAATCGCAAACGTTCTCAACAGCTGAAGATAACCAATCTGCTGTAACAATTCATGTACTTCAAGGTGAGCGTAAACGTTCAAGCGACAATAAATCTCTAGGTCAATTTAACCTAGAAGGTATTCGTCCAGCACAACGTGGTACACCGCAAATTGAAGTAACATTTGATGTTGATGCCGATGGTATCTTACATGTATCTGCTAAAGACAAAGATACAGGTAAAGAGCAAAAAATCACGATTCAAGCATCTTCTGGTTTAAGCGATGACGAGATTGAAGCGATGGTTCGTGATGCAGAAGCACATGCTGAAGACGATAAAAAGTTTGAAGAACTTGTTGCTGCTCGTAACCAAGCTGATGCTTTAGTTCACGGTACGCGTAAGCAAATCGAAGAAGCGGGTGATGCATTACCAAGCGAAGACAAAGAAGCGATTGAAGCGGCTGTTGTAGATTTAGAAGCTGCAATTAAGAGCGACAATAAAGAAGAGATTGAAGCTAAAACGCAAGCGCTTGCTGAAAAATCTCAAAAACTGATGGAAATTGCACAAGCGAAAGCGCAGCAAGGTTCAGCAGATGCAGGCGAACAACAGCAATCAGCTAAGCAAGATGACGACGTTGTTGATGCAGAGTTTGAAGAAGTGAAAGACGACAAATAATTGTTGCTACCGCTTCTTGCTAACCAAAAACACTTAACTACGTTAGATGTTTAGGTTAGGATGAACAATTGAGGCGCGCGAGCAATAGCTTGTCGCGCCTTTTGCATGTGTTTAAGGTTCAAAAATTCAATGATAAATCGATGCGATTTATCGGTTTATCCAGCAGCTTACGTTGCAAACAGAAAAGAGTAGTGTGATAGATATGTCAAAACGCGATTATTACGAAGTCCTCGGCGTAAGCAAAGATGCGAGTGAGCGAGACATAAAAAAAGCGTATAAACGCTTAGCGATGAAATATCATCCAGATCGTACCGCAGGCGATAAAGATCTCGAAATAAAATTTAAAGAAGTTAAAGAAGCATACGAAATATTAACCGATGATCAAAAACGTCAAATGTATGACCAACATGGTCATGCAGCCTTTGAACAAGGTGGCGGTGGAGGTCACGGTGGTTTTGGTGGCGGACATGGCGACTTTGGTGATGTATTTGGCGACGTATTTGGCGATATTTTTGGTGGCGGCGGTGGTCGACGTCAATCTCGTCAGCAACGTGGTTCCGACTTACGTTACAACATGGACTTAAGCTTAGAAGAAGCTGTTCGTGGTAAAGAAGTTGAAATTAAAGTGCCAACATGGGTTGGTTGTGAGCCGTGTGATGGCAGTGGTGCTAAAGCAGGTTCTAAACCTAAAACATGTACTACGTGTCATGGTGCTGGCCAAGTGCAAATGCGCCAAGGTTTCTTTGCTGTTCAGCAGACCTGTCCAACGTGTCAGGGGCAAGGTCAGATTATTTCAGATCCTTGTAATAAGTGTCACGGTCAAGGTCGCGTAGAAAAAACCAAAACGCTTTCAGTTAAAATTCCAGCCGGTGTTGATACAGGCGATCGTATACGCTTAACGGGCGAAGGCGAAGCTGGAATGCATGGTGCTCCGGCGGGTGATCTGTATGTACAGGTGTCGGTACGAGAACATAAAATATTTGTGCGCGAAGCTAATAATTTATACTGTGAAGTGCCAATTAGCTTTACGACAGCAGGTCTTGGTGGCGAAATTGAAGTGCCAACGCTTGATGGTCGTGCAAAACTTAAAATACCTTCTGAAACGCAAACGGGTAAAATGTTTCGTATGCGTGGTAAAGGGGTTAAGTCAGTACGCAGTGGTGCTCAAGGCGATTTAATTTGTAAAGTAGTCATTGAAACGCCAGTTAATCTTAACGAACGTCAACGTGAATTACTGACTGAATTAGATGAAAGCATGGGTACAGATAGTTCGAAAAACCGCCCTAAAGAGCAAGGTTTTTTTGATGGTGTTAAAAAGTTTTTTGATGATTTAACTAAATAATTTTACGTTAAGTAAATAAAAACGACGCTTTTTAGCGTCGTTTTTTTTGCTTTAAATATAATTTTTGTTACTGTAAATAAAAACACCATTAAATATTATGACACCAGCAATAGCGTTACTCAAAAAGCAAAAAATCTCTTTTGAACTGCTAAGTTATGAACATGATACGAGCAATAGTCATTATGGGCAGGAGGCCGTTGAAAAGTTAAACTTAAAGAGTGAACAAGTATATAAAACGCTTGTATTAGAAACATCTGAGAATGAATTGATCGTTGCAATCACTCCGGTATCTCAACAAGTTAATTTAAAAAAATTGGCAAAATTGTGTAGAACAAAAAAAGTCGCGATGGCAGCAGCACAAAAAGTTCAAGCAAGTACAGGGTATATTTTAGGAGGAGTGAGTCCTCTTGGTCAGAAGAAAAGATTGCAAACATTTATACATCACAGTGCACTGCAGTTTACCCATATATATGTAAGCGCAGGTAAACGTGGTTTAGAGGTGATGCTAAAAACTGCGGACTTAACTTTGCTAATAAATGCGAGCTTTGAGGATTTTTAGTATGGAGAACCATAGTTACAATTAAGAGTTTGCTGCTTTGATGAATGTTAACTACAGTCAAGTTAACCTACTTGTTGAAAGCTTCGGTGTTATCTATGAACTTTTCTGATATTAATTATTTTGCAATACTCGTGGCTGCACTCTCGTCGTTCATGCTTGGTGATATTTGGTATTCTAAAATCATGTTCAAACAGGCGTGGTTAGAAAGCTGTGGTTTAACGGAGCTTGATTTGCAATCAGCAAACCCTAAATGGATATTTGGCGGTAGCTTTGCCTGTGTGTTTTCGGCTGCATTTATATTGTGTCTTTTTTTGGGAAATGACGCAGGAGTAGCTCAAAGTATAGGCACCGGTTTCGCTATTGGTTTATTTTTGGTAAGCAGTTCGCTGGGTTTGAGTTATATATATGAGCAACGCCCAGCTAAATTATTCTTAATTAATAGCGGCTTTTCTATTTTACAATTCTCCTTAATGGGCTTTATTTTAGGTGTTTGGCCATGACGTTATGAATATAATATAAATAATTTGCTTACTGATTTTTAATACGGTTAGTATTTTTACTCGATATATTACAAAAGTTTAATATTTAAAAATTGGCTGTGAAATAATGAAAATACTGGTTGTCGACGATATGCCGTTAATACGTCATGTATTAATAAATATGCTTAGAAAGTTACAGTTTGACGATCTTGTTGAAGCAACTGACGGGGTCCAAGCGTTTACTTTACTGCACCAACAACACTTTGATCTAGTCATTACAGATTTATATATGCCAAAAATGGATGGTAAAGTTTTACTTAAACGAATTCGTGATGATGAAAAGCTGGCATCTCTGCCAGTTCTAATTGTGACATGTGAAGATAGCTGTGAAGCTGTTAAAGAAATAATTGCAACTAAAGTCTCTGGCTTTATTATTAAACCATTCAATTTAAAAGTATTATCAGATCATCTAAATCTCATTATTGCAGACGCCAATAAAAAGTAATGCTGTATTTGCTTATACCTATTTTAATTTTAATTGATAGTTATTTACTCTAAACTTACTGACCTCAAAGAGGCCAGTATTGTGAATCAATGGAGGAAAAATGGCTAAACCTAATAAAAAAGGGCCGACAAAGACAGTTGATATTTTTTGCTCTGCTTGTAGGGCTTCATTATTTAAATACCGAAAAGGCGGAAAAGGGGCTTTAGTTAAGTGTTTTATAGAGCGGATCAGCAAAGATTTTACCAAAGAGCCTTGTATTTGCCCTCAGTGTGATCGCTTTTTTGCAAGAGTTACGATAATACGAGGTACCCCTGCCTATAAAATAATTGGCGGGAAAGTGACATTTAAATAAACAGGTTATTGATAAACATTCGATGCGGACATATGGCCTTGTTAGAATTTACCATACTGATAAGATCCCTCGGTTTTGCTGTTTCAATGAATGAAAAAATACCCTCCCCATGGATCGGGCCAGTTTTTTGGGTTATTTAAAAATGGATAAAGGATAGTTTCGTGATAGCACTCTTATTTGACATCATAGGTATGACAGGTACTTTTTTAGTCGTTGGTTCATTCTTTTTACTACAGCTAGGTAAAACATCTCCAACGAGCTTGATGTATAATATGATGAATTTAACAGGGGCAATTTTATTATTAATTAGTCTTTGTTATAACTTTAATTTAGCCAGTTTTGTGATTGAAATTTTCTGGATTGCGGCTTCATTAATTGGTTTATATAAATACGTTAAAAACAGATCAACTTCAGCTAAAAATTAAGCACTTTTAAGGCTTGATACCAAACTGCATAAATCTTTGATCAATTTAACGAATTAAATTGCACTATAACGTCGTTAAAAATTTTTTATTTAGAACAACTAGATACAAAAATTTTTGCATAGTTATAGCTTAATGTT
>NZ_PNDU01000128.1:0-28579 GCF_005886635.1 Pseudoalteromonas sp. S558
TTTATGCAGGTTGGTATAAAACTATTGATTAGCAGCTAACTTACTAAAATGTGTTTTTAGCAATCCCGCAAAAGCTTGTACTTTGGCGGTGCGATGCACTAAATGATGAGTGACTAACCATACATCGGTGGGCCAACTTAGCTCATTAGGTAGTATTGGAACTAAATCAGCGTATTGCCCCGCTACATTGTGTTGTAACCCACCAATACCTAAGCCTTTAATTATTGCACGTGTTGCCTCTGCAGTTTCAGACACGCGCAGCTTTATTTGCGATGCAGGAATATGTTCATCAGCCCATGCAAAATAAGGTACTCGAGCATTAAAACCCGCCACACCTGATACAAAATTATGTTGCTGTAAATCACTTAACGATTTAGGCATTCCGTACTTATTAATATAACGTTTATTAGCATACAAACCTGACGACAACAGTGCTAAGTGCTGCGCAATATAATCACCCTCATCAGGTTTGGGTCCTGCTCGTACTGCAATATGAGCTTGCCCATGATCGAGCCTTAGCCTTTTTTGTTCTAAAATAACTTCTAACTGCACCTGCGGGTGTAACGCCTGAAACTGCTCGCATACATCACCGAGTAAATCCATAAAACCACTCACTGTAGTAAGCAGTAAACTACCTCTGAGAGTACTGTCGGCGGCAGCAATATCGTTATGCAACTGCTCTAATGAGCCATGAATGGTTTGCGCTGTCGCAAATAGCTTAGTGCCAATTTCAGTTACTTTATAACCACGGGCATGGCGATGAAACAGCCTTGCGTTTAAGTTTTTTTCTAGATTATTAATTCGCCTAAGCACTGTGCTATGGTGCACATTGAGCGCTTCAGCTGCCGCTGTTAACGTGCCTAAGCGAGCCACTTCAAAAGCGACTTTAACATCTTGCCAGTCATCAAATTTTATTGCCATACTGCTTGCCTTTTACTTATGTGCATATACGCACACAAGTGTTGCGTTTATTCGGGTTTTCTACAAGTAAAAATTTGCTAAAGTAGTTAACAGACAAACCTAACCACTCGATTAAAGGCGACTACCATGACTGCACCAAAAATTATTGCCCTTGCAGGCAGCTTACGTAAAGACAGCTTTAACCAAAAATTAATTAATGAAGCAGCACGTTTTGCACTAGAAAGCGGTGCAGAGGTTGAAGTTATTAAACTTGCCGATTTAGATTTACCCATGTTTGATGAAGACATTGAAGCACAAGGCACACCCGTTGGCGCACAGTTATTAAAAGACAAGTTACGCGCAGCTGATGGTATTTTACTCGCTAGCCCAGAATACAATGGCTCAATTACCGCAGTGCTTAAAAATGCGATTGACTGGGCATCGCGAACAGAGCAAGGTGCGGTTCCTGCTTTTCGCAATAAAGTAACGGCTTTATATGCAGCGTCGCCAGGTGGTTTGGGTGGATTACGTGGCTTAAATCATGTGCGTGATATTTTATCAGGCATTGGCAGCTTAGTATTAGCTGACCAGCTTGCAGTACCCGCTGTACACACTGTGCTTGATGAAAGCGGAAAAATCAGTGAGCCCGTTACAGCTGAAAGAGTATCTGCTCTTGCTTATCAGCTAGTAAGTGTTGCAAGTAAATTAAAATAACTTACCAATCACTTCGTCGCCGCTATTTTAGCGGCGATAAAATCAACATGAGTAACATATAAAAGCCCTGCAACTTTACGTATAACATAATCTTCTTGTGGATCAATTTCACCATCTGCATACGCTAAACGCCACAATAACTCTATAATTTCTATACGCTGTGCCGCGCTGCAATGTTCGTTAATTTGTTTCGAAAATTGAAAGTAATCAATAGACTCATCTAAACTACTCGCCGCATTAGTAGTAAGCTCATCAACCTGTATATCGGTTAAATTAAAATACTTTTTTAAGGTGATAGTCAAAGTTTGCTGTTCGTTATGATCAAGCTTGGTGTCTGCTCGCATAACTTCAATTAATAATGCAGCAACAGCAGTTTTTAAGTCATGCTCTTGCATGCTGAGCTGCGGCTCATCGAATGAGGCAAATAGCTGTTTTATTTGTTTAAACATCACATTATCCATTTTTGGGTGTTAGACTTATACCAATTGCATTAAATTAGTGATCTATTATAGCGATAAGATAATAGGTATTAATATAAATACACTGAACTTATATGAGTAATTAATGGGTATTAAGTTCGTAAATTAAAGGAGTCATTATATGAAAGGATTAAATACACCGCATTTAGTAATTGCTAGCATACTAATAGCCCTTTCGAGTGTAGGCACTGCATTTGCTGAAAAAGCCAAAACGGAAAAGCTCTACGACTTTGATAACAAAGTACATTACTATCAGACAAAAATTGGCGAAGAGAACTATAAAATAGAAATCCAATCCGACGACTATGAGCATTTTACCAATCAAAGTGTATTTTTATTACGCCATGCTGACCGATTATGCCGAGGCAATACATTTATGTTAAAAGTGCTTGAAGGCGTGCAAGAATACGAACGTTTTCCGACTAAACCACGCGCCTATCAACCCGATCTAAATGTTTTACTGCAATGTGAAGCACCCGAGAAAAAAGAAAAATAGTTTATTTTTCGTAGCCCCATGGCGCTACTGGTGGAGTAATTGGTTTAGTTAAATCAAAATCCACCTTAAACTCACGTCCTTGACGAATCAATCGATAAGTAAATACCTCAGGGTAAATATACATCTGCCACGTATTTCCAACCGACTGAGCGATTCCTTGCTTAACAAATAACTCTTTAGAGTACTGATCCGCCGGAAATGACTGCATTTGTGCAAAGCCTGCATCAAGTGTATGACCGCCATACATAGTAGATGCGTCGTCGGTACCATCTTTATGACGATGATCATGCTTTAAGCTCAAGCCACTGCCCGTTTTAGTAATAATCCACGTGCGCGATGCATCATTTCCCACATGAAATGGCACTTGCAGCTCGCTATCAGTGCATTTACGTACATGCATAACTAGTTTTTTATTCTCAAATGAGCTTGGCCCTTTTGCATTATCTACTGTTACTTTACCCTCAAACGCCTTACCGCAGTGCGCTGCAATGCTATTAAAAAATGCATCGTGAGTAAGAATAGACACCAAAGGTGCAGGGCGTGCGATAGCTGCTGATGAGGCAAGTAATAGAGTTGCTGCCGTTAATAATTTCATAAAGTACTCCAAAAGATGTTGCCTTATCGCAAAATCAAAGAAGCTAGGTAGCATAAGTTTATTACGCACTTTACTCATTAGATTCGCTTATTACTATAGGCTTGGTATCAGCCAGACAGTTGTTCAGCTTTATTTCCCGGTCACTTGATTCAATTGTTTCTTTTCTATGTGCAATAATTACACGGGTCAAGCATAATCCCGAGATAGCTTGATTGATACTTGTTTCTAGTTTGCTATCCAAGTGGCTCGTTGCTTCATCCATAAATAATATTTTTGGTTTTTTATAAAAAGCTCGTGCTAAAAGTATTCTCTGTTTTTGGCCTCCAGAAAGACTAGAGCCCATGTCACCAATTAAGCTATCATACCCCATAGGCATAGCAGTTATATCCTCATGAATAGAAGCTAAACCGGCACAATACATAACCTTTTCCATATTAATCCGATTATCAAAAAAAGCTATGTTTTCAGCAACTGAACCTGATAGTAGTTCATCATCTTGCATTACTACTGCAATTTGTTGTCGGTACTGCCTTGCGCCGATTTTATCAATTGAAACACCGTCAATAAAAATCCCACCATCATTTGCTTTTAATAACCCCAGCATAACTTTCAATAAAGTAGATTTCCCGCATCCTGAAGGGCCAGTTATAGCTACCGACTCACCGACCTTAATAAATATGTTCAAATTATTAATTATGTTTGGTGTTGTATCAGAATAAGAAAAACTTAGATTTCTTACCTCTATATTACCCTCTATCTGAAAGTCTTTTCCTTTACCTAACTGTAAGTTTTCTTTTTCAGTCAGAGCAATATCAGAAATACGATCAAAATGTAAGTCTAACATTTTAAATTCAATCAACTTCTCCACCAAGTTAGCTGACTTCTCCATAAATTGGCGCTTATAAGCCATGAACGCAAATAGCATCCCAGTACTAAATCCACCTTCAATAACTAAGTTGGCTCCAAAGTAAACAACAACAATATTCTCTAGGCCAAATAATCCTCGATTAACGGCCCCATAGGTAATTTTATAATTACCTAAGCGAATGTTGTGGTTTGTGGCATTAACATAGCGATTTTGCCACCCTCCTTCTCTCTTCACTTCGGCTCCAAATAGCTTTATTGTCTGGATTCCACGGACTGTCTCCATAAAATTGGAGTTTTCCTCTGCTCTCGCCATAATTTCTTGCTCGCTGATATCACGAAACGGTTTATACATGACTATGCGTAATATAGCGTAAGTAAATACAGCAGCTAACACAAACATTGATAAGAAAGGACTATAAAAAGCAATCATACCCAAGGTGATAACAGCCATCAAACCGTCTATAATTGTTTCGACAACACCAGTGGTAAGCAACAGTTTCACCTGCTGCAATGAACTAAACCTAGAAACGACATCTCCCATATGCCGCTTTTCAAAATATGAGAGAGGTAATCTCACTAAATGGTGAAATAAATTAGCCCCAAGTTGAACACTCATCTGATTACCTAAATGAAGCAGAGAAAAGCCGCGCAGGACATTAGTCACTACTTCAAATATAAGTACTAAAAAAAAGCCCAAAGCTAATACTATTAATAAGGATGTATCCTTTGTTAGAATTACATCATCAATAACTAGTTGAATATAATATGGAGTTGCAAGAGTAAAAACTTGCAATAACAGCGATAATATAAAAATTAAGGTTAAAGATCTTTTTAACCCCAATATTCGCTCCCAAAAGTCTGAAAAGTTTAGTCGCCTTTTAAGTTCCTTTCTTTTAAACTGCTTAGTTGGAGTTAATTCTAATGCGACTCCTGTAAAATGCTTAGATGCTTCTTCAAGAGTATAGGTTTTGACTCCAATAGCAGGATCATGTATTTCGATGTATTTACGAGTAACTTTTTTGAGTACAACAAAGTGATTCATATTCCAATGTAAAATGCATGGTAATTGCAACTCATCTAAATTTTCGAGTTCTACTTTTAATGGTCTAGATGATAGCTCCAACTGCTCAGCAAATTGAGTAATATCGAATAATGTAGCCCCTTTCATAGAAAGACTAAATCGATCTCGTAATAAATTTATATCACTTTTATAACCATAATATGCCGCGACCATGGCCAAGCTAGCCAAACCACATTCAGCAGCCTCTGATTGAAGTATTACAGGTAAACGAGCATGAGACCAAAATTGTAATCGACTAAGTGGGGTGCTACTTTCTTCATGCATATTTATAGACTTCCTATCATTTAATACAGCCTAAAGCTGCCCTTTTAAACTAAATATCGGATCAAATAACCACATAAGTAATGAGCGTTCCTCTATAACGATATCTGCATCAAGCATCATGCCAGCTCTCAAAACTGACTTCCTACCATATGCATAAACCTCTTGTTCGCCCAGCCCAACAATAACTTTATATGAGGGTTCCTTAATAATACCAGGTATAGATGTTTCCTCTGGGAAAATAACACTATTACTAACTTGTTTGATGGTACCATCATAAACACCAAACCTTTGGTAGGGAAATGCATGGTACCTCAGACGAGTAGCCTGCCCGACTTTGACAAAACCAAAAGCAGAAGTAGGTACATATATAATCGCTTGCATCTTGCTATTGATAGGTAAAATACTTAATATACTTTCGCCAGAGGAAACACTTTTCCCAACTTTCGTAAGTAAATTACTTATTACACCTGACTTTGGAGCTCTAAGTTCACCTAATAGTGATTGCCCCACCGAAGAAAGCTGAATCTGTATATCTGCTAATTCCGAGTTAAGTTTTATAGTCCTCTGTTCTTGAGTATATGGAAGTTCAACAAGC
Source organism: Pseudoalteromonas sp. S558 (assembly GCF_005886635.1). NCBI lineage: Bacteria > Pseudomonadati > Pseudomonadota > Gammaproteobacteria > Alteromonadales > Pseudoalteromonadaceae > Pseudoalteromonas > Pseudoalteromonas sp. S558. Next base: position 5,992 of record NZ_PNDU01000128.1, read on the forward strand.
TTAGCTTTTAATTGTTCAAGCTGATTAAAGAAAACTAAACGTTCGGACTTCATATTTGACGCTTGTTGCTGTAAAGACAAATAGATATCTTTCTGCTTCTGAAGTTCAAGCTCAGATAAAAATCCATCTCTATGAAGGGCTTCAATTTTTTTTACAATTTTATTGTTCAGCTCTAAACGTTTATCTAAAGTAAAAGCCTGCCTATCTAATTCATCAATTCTAAATTGAAAATTTATTTTTTCTCTATTTAATTCATTGATTTCTAAGAGGTTATACTCCAACTCCTGAGATAGTTGAAGTTTAATATTTTGTAATTGAAGTGTGTACTGGTTAAAAAGAATTTGATTTAGCTCGGAGCTTCCTTTGGTATGCTTTGCTGATGCAATCCTAAGAATAGGCTCACCTTTGAGAATATAGTCTCCTTCACTTACTAAAACTTCAGAAACAATACCTTCTTGTGGCGCTCCTAACCTTAAAAGCCCTGCGTCAGGCTCAATAACACCAAAAACCTTTTCTTTTCTTGAGTACGTACCTGCAGATAAAAAAAGTAAGCTAACAACGACAACGCCTAGTATTAAACACGTTAGATACTTAAAGGCAGGAGGTTGAACCAAAGATATAGTTCCAGCTAATCTATTCTTCTTATGCTCAAAAACCTCTTTACGAAACAATCCACTCACTATTAAAACCTTTAATTAAAAAAAGCTATCGAAGCATTAAATTAACATACTTCCCCCTATTGACACCAGAAATTCCGGATGTTAACTTTTAGTTATCAATAAATTTACATACATTTATAATTTAAAGGTATTAAGTATAATGGATTATATTTTGAATAAGAAAGGGATTAAAAGACCCACTTTGGATGAAGTTCTAGCATACGATAATAATATATTAGTTGAAAAGTTTAGCGCAACTTACAGCTGCGACACCTCAGTATCGAAGTTTATTTTCAATGAAACAAAAAAACTTTTTTGGTTATTTAATGAATCAAACTTCGATAAATTTGGTAACTTGAGTATAGATGACTCCTTAATTATTCTAGACGAAATGTGGCATACTTTTATTCTATTCACAAAAGACTATTCCACCTTCTGCCACGATTTATTTGGTTATTACATCCATCACAAACCCACGTCTGAATTAGAAAAAGATACATACATAAAAGAAATTAATTCTCTAAGTAAAAAAGAATTACTTGAAAAAAAAAGTAATGAAAAACGCCCTCAATATGAGTACATTTATGACAAGCTTGGTGAAGAAACATTTAAAACCTGGTACTTAGAATTAAACGAAAAACTTAATATTGAAGGGAGCATCTCCATCAAAAATATAACGTTAAAGGATATTTAGTTATGAATAAAATATTAGAAAGTGAAGCAACTGTACTAGGTGATGAAAGTATTGATAAAAAGAAAACATTAATCGATGACGCATTACTAAAAAACATTAGCGGTGGAAGAGAAGAGTGTAGTAATAAATGTGCTTGGGGCTGTCAGCGAGAACGATGTGATTCTGGCCCAGTTTTACTACCAACTTAAAAACAGGTAAACCAATGCTGGATATCAACATTCAGCATTTTATTGTATTAATAAAATCCATGGAGGGTGTAAATGAGTAAAAACGTTTTAATTGTATCAAGTATAAATTTAGATACATGTAAACAAGAATTAAGTGAAGGGATATACCTAGAAAAACTAAAGGAATTTAGTATAAAAAGGAGTAACGAAGGAGGCTGGCACTCGCATTATAAGTTACACAAAATACCTTCTTCTATTTTTAATTTCTTGGCTGAAGAAATATTAGAAATAAGTAGTCACTTATTAAAAGAATACTTAAGTAATAAAAATTCACCAAAATTAAAGATGACACAACTGTGGGCAAACATAAATAAGAAAAATGATTGGAACAGCCCACACAACCACATTTCCGGTAAAAAAAATCGCTCTGAATGGTCTGGAGTTTATTACTTGGATTGCGAGAATACAGATAAAGACAATGAAAAAAGTATAGGAGGGGAGCTGATCATATTCCATAGTGGGCCTAAAGGAGTTGTTGAGAAACATTTCCACACTCCTAAAAACGGACAATTAATTATTTTTAGATCAAATGCCCTACATATGGTTACACCAAACAACACTAATAAAGACAGGATTTCTATTGCATTTAATTTATATGAAGAATTATAAATTAATATAGAAAAATATAGATTAATTTCTATATTAACAATCACTAAAATAAAATTTAGTATAACTTAAAAAAGGATATAAGAATGTTAGATAAAAAAGAAAAAAAGGCTCATAAAGATGTAAGTTCAAAAATAGAGCTTATTGAGGAAACACTGCTGAAAAATGTAGGTGGTGGTATTGAAACCTGCTCAGTAAATAGTTGCATCGGCGGAATAAATAACGAAGTTTGCTCTGTAGAAATGCCTGTACTAAAACCGTAGCCTCTAACTAAATATAAAAAGTCGAGAATTAAGAATAAACGTAAACTCGACTTTTTATATTAAAACCTTATTTAAGAGCATAAAACCAATAACATACTCTAGCTGAGTGATTTTTAGAAGCTCAGTATTGGTACATTTACGTACATGCATAACTAGCTTTTTATTCTCAAACGAACTTGGCCCTTTTGCATTATCTACTGTTACTTTACCCTCAAACGCCTTACCGCAGTGCGCTGCAATGCTATTAAAAAATGTATCGTGAGTAAGAATAGACACCAAAGGTGCAGGGCGTGCAATAGCTGCTGATGAGGCAAATAACAAAGTTGCTGCCGTTAATAATTTCATAAAGTACTCTTATAATAGTTTTTTAATACCATAGCGATTTAAATTAGCTATGGGAAATAACTGCGGCAAGTGGTTTTTCAGCCCTGTTTTTCATCAAAGTTAATAGTGAATAATGAAAATCTTGAAATATCACTTCTCCCCATATCCGTGAATAAACACCAAAATTAGTGTTATCTTGCACTGTAGTTGTTAACGTTAAAACTGTATTGCCGCTCTTGTCTTCACTTAACCGATAACCGCCATAAAGTGGTGAAAAATATTCGCCCCCCAGTTTAACGTGTTTATCTAATGCGTTATCAGGAATTAAATCAGGGTTTATTTCAAACTTATAAAGTATTTGCTTGTTTGGCTGCCAATCAGTAATTACCTCTTTAAACACAACACCTTTTTGCCATCTGCTTGTACGAATAGCGCCAACACCGCTTGTATTCATATTTGCTTCTAATGGCCTAGGAACGCCTATAAATTGAGTTAACGAGAAGGGGATTTCTTGTGGCTCTATACGACTCACATTCGCAAGTTGCTGCCATACAATATTAATTGGTGCATTAATGGTAATTGAATTTGTTACTTCGTACGTTTTTGATAAATGTAAAAAGTTAAGCTCAATCGGCGATAAAACCAACGGCAGTAGCGTTATCGACAACAATGTGGCATTTGATTTTTGTGAAATTTTTCTGCGGGTAAAACCGGCAAGCACGCCACCTAAGCTCGCAAAAAACATAAATGCAGGTAAGGCCATTGCAACACAAATACTGCCCTCGAGTAGAGTGACAATACTAACTAACAAAAATATAAAAATGGGTTGCCAAGCTTTTACTATCATTTGGCGATAAGTTAAGTTGGGGTTCTCGTTATATTCAAAATGAACGCGAATATAACCAATAGCAACTGGTACTAAAAACATAAATGAAATTGTTACTAGACTACCAAAGTTTAACGCGGCACTAAATTCAATAACAATTCGCATTGATATACCATAAAGCACACCTAAAAAAATACCGACTGCCTTTGGTGACGTTAACTGCATGTTTAGTTACTTACTTTTGATCAATATTTTGAAAATAGCAGCTCTATAATTGCAGCACAATTAAAATTGTATCTTTTAGCACTTAAATAAAAAGCGCGACCAATATGGCCGCGCTCAGAAGGAGAGCATAACTTTCAATAAGTTACTGCCAAGAACGCTCAGCTGCTAGTTGTTTTTCAAACGCATCTATTTGTGGGTTTAGCGTTTCGGTTACACCAATAAAATCTAAGCCACTTAATAAGCGCTCTTTTACGTCTTTGCGGATATCAAAACTAATTGGTGCAAACTTACTGCTTGTTAGTGTTTGATTTTTAAGATCGATTTCAATGTTGATATCGTCATGTTGCTCGCTAAGTACAAACAGTTGCTCAAGCGTATCGGCAGGTAACGCAATGGCTAACATTTGATTGTTGCCACAGTTATTAAAGAAAATATCTGCAAAGCTTTCAGCCAAAATAACTTCAAATCCATATTGCTTAAGTGCCCATGGCGCGTGCTCGCGAGATGAGCCACAACCAAAATTGTCGCGCGTTAATAATATTTGCGCGCCTTGGTAGCATGGGCGATTTAAAATAAAGTCAGGGTTTGGCTCACCGTTATCTAGGTAACGCCAATCATAAAACAATGCAGCATCAAAGCCTTCGCTGCTCGTTGATGTTAAAAACTGCTTAGGAATAATTTGGTCAGTATCTACATTGTTTTTATCAAGTGGAGCCATTAAACCACTAAAAAATACGCTCATTAGGCCTCTCCTCTAATATCAACAAAGTGACCATGTATTGCAGCAGCTGCCGCCATTGCAGGGCTAACTAAATGGGTACGCCCGCCACGGCCTTGACGGCCTTCGAAGTTACGGTTAGAAGTAGACGCACAACGCTTACCTGCTCCTAGGCGGTCATCGTTCATCGCTAAACACATAGAACAACCTGGTTCGCGCCATTCAAAGCCTGCCGCTTTAAAAATATCAGCTAAGCCTTCGTCTTCGGCTTGTTTTTTAACTAAGCCAGAGCCCGGTACAATTAACGCCTCTATGCCGGCAACAACCTGTTTGCCTTCAACAATTTTTGCCGCTGCGCGTAAATCTTCAATACGGCTATTTGTACATGAGCCAATAAATACCGTGTCTACTTTTGCGCTTGATAATTTATCGCCCGCTTTTAAGTCCATGTATTTAAGTGCGCTGCGAATAGCATCGGCTTTAATTAAATCTGGTTCTTGGTCAGGATCAGGAATGCACTGATCAACACCAATTACTTGCTCTGGGCTTGTGCCCCAAGTAATTTGTGGCTGAATGTCGTCAGCATTTAGCTCAACAACTAAATCAAAGTGTGCGCCTTCATCCGTTTTTAAGGTTTCCCAATATTCAACGGCTGCATCAAAATCTGCGTCTTTTGGTGCAAACGGACGACCTTTTAAGTAATCATAAGTAATTTGGTCAGATGCAATTAAACCCGCTTTTGCACCCATTTCTATGCTCATATTACATAGCGTCATACGGGCTTCCATTGAAAGCGCTTCAATGCCTGCACCACAAAACTCTGCTACATAACCTGTTCCACCAGCGGTACCTAACTTACCAATTACCGCCATAATTAAATCTTTAGCAGTAACCGTTGGACGCAATACACCATTAATTTGAATTTTTAACGATTTCGCCTTTTTTTGCTGGAGGGTTTGCGTTGCTAATACGTGCTCAACCTCAGAGGTACCAATACCATGTGCTAATGCGCCAAACGCACCATGCGTAGAGGTATGGCTATCGCCACATACAATGGTGGTGCCTGGCAAAGTAATACCTTGCTCTGGGCCCATTACGTGAACAATGCCTTGGTTAATTGAGTTTAAATCGTAAAGTACAATACCAAACTCTTTACAGTTTTTATTAAGCGCCATTAATTGGTTTTTAGATACTTCGCTTGCGGCATCAAGTGATCGGCTTTTAGTCGATACGTTATGATCCATCGTTGCAAAGGTTTTTTCTGGGCAACGTACAGTACGGTTTTTTTCACGTAGCCCTGCAAAAGCCTGCGGAGAAGTAACCTCATGCACTAAATGGCGGTCAATATAAAGTAAGTCGGTTTGCTCGTTTATGCTGGCAACAGTATGTGCTTGCCAAATTTTTTCGTATAACGTTTGGGCCACTTGCTAATTCCCTAATCTGTTTGAGTTGCAGCATAACGGTGCTGCAACTTTAATATGTTATTAAATGCGTGAAACGATGGCTGCTGCCACATCGCTTGTGCTGTAACCAGCATTTGGGTATATATCTGGTGTGCCTACACCGCCTTCTACAGCTTCTGCTACTGCTTTTTCAATGGTGCGCGCAGCTTCGTCTTGCCCTAGCGAGTAACGTAACATTAATGCAGCACTTAAAATTTGTGCTATTGGGTTTGCAACGCCTTTACCTGCAATATCTGGTGCTGAACCGCCTGCTGGCTCGTACAACCCAAAACCCGATTGATTCAAGCTTGCCGAAGGTAATAAGCCCATTGAACCTGTGATCATGGCGCACTCATCTGACAAAATATCGCCAAATAAGTTATCGCAAAGTAGTACGTCAAACTGACTAGGTTGCTTAACTAACTGCATAGCGGCGTTATCTACGTATATATAATCTAGGCTTACTTCTGGGTAGTCTTTGCTTACTTCGGTTACTACTTCGCGCCATAATACGCTTGATGCTAATACATTGGCTTTATCTACCGACGTTACGTGGTTACTACGTAATTTTGCAGCTTCAAAAGCAAAGCGTGCAATACGTTCAATTTCTTTGCGCGAGTATGTTTGCGTATCAAATGCAAACTCTTCAGCGCCTTCGCCGCTACGGCCTTTTTCGCCAAAATAAATGCCGCCGGTTAGCTCGCGCACACATAAAATATCAAAACCTTTTTCGCTAATATCTGCACGCAATGGCGATGCTGCGCTAAGTGCTGGTAAAAGTTGCGCTGGGCGTAAGTTACAAAACAAACCAAAGTGCTTACGAAGTGGTAAAAGCGATGCACGCTCAGGTTGCTGGTTTGGTGGTAGGTTTTCCCATTTTGGGCCACCTACTGAGCCAAATAAAATGGCATCGGCGTTTTCACACGCGCTTAGCGTTTTTGGTGGTAATGCTTCACCAAATTCGTCAATGGCTGCGCCACCAATAGCATGATGCTGACGGTTCAGGGTAAAACCAAACTTATTGCTTACAGCATCCAATACTTGCTCTGCTGCTGTCATTACTTCTGGGCCAATACCGTCGCCAGCTAATACTGCAACGCTGTAGTTTGTTTTACTCATCCTGCTTTCCTTTGTTGTTTTAAATCAGACACTTTTTGTGCACGATAAATTAAGTTATAAACACGGATCATGGCGCGTACCGACGCTTCAACCACATCAGCTGCAATGCCCGCTCCGTGGTAAGGTCGGCCATCGTATTTAGCTATAATATTTACTTGACCTAATGAGCTTGCGCCTTGGCCTGTCGCTTCTAAGTTGTATTCAATCATTTCAACGCTCATACCAGTTAAGCGCTCAATAGCTGCAAACGAGGCTTCAACAGGGCCATTGCCCGTTGCTGCTTCTTGTTTAGCTTCGCCATCAATTCGCATTCCAATCGTAGAGCTTGCTACCGATTGTGAGTTAGAGGCTGAGTTAACAAATTCTAATTGGTATTTTTCGTCTTTGTCGTTAATTTGATTAAAGTAAATCATCGCCTCAAGGTCGTAATCGTATACGGTGCCTTTTTGGTCAGACAGCTCAATAAAGCTTTTGTATAAGCCATCCATATCGTAGTCAGATTTTTGATAGCCTAACTCTTCTAAGCGATGCTCAATAACGTGACGACCCGAACGCGAAGTCATATTTAATTGGTTGCTTGGCACACCAACGCTTTCTGGCGACATAATCTCATAAGTATTTTGCGCTTTTAATACACCGTCTTGGTGAATGCCCGAGCTATGTGCAAAGGCGTTTTCGCCAACAATGGCTTTATTTGGTTGTACTGGCATATTACAAATTTTAGCCACTTGGCGAGATGCGCGGTAAATTTCTTCACTTTTAATATCTGTGTATACTTTTAAGTGGTCGTGGCGCATTTTCATGATCATCGCCACTTCTTCAAGCGAGCAGTTACCTGCACGCTCACCAATGCCATTAATAGTACACTCAATTTGGCGCGCGCCAGCTTGCACTGCAGCCACCGAGTTTGCTACTGCTAGGCCTAAATCGTTGTGGCAATGCACACTTAAACGCGCTTTATCAATATTTGGCACGTTGTTCATTAAATGGCGGATCATCGCGGCATATTCGTCTGGCGTTACAAAACCAACGGTGTCTGGCAAGTTAATAGTTGAAGCTCCGGCATTAATTGCCTGCTCAACAATTTTACATAAATCCCAATGCGGCGTACGACCAGCATCTTCACACGAAAATTCAACATCATCAGTATAGTTACGTGCCAATTTAATTGATTTAACGGCCATTGCCGTTGCATCATCTAGGCTCATACGTAATTTATGTTCAAGGTGCAAAGGGCTTGTAGCAATAAAAGTATGGATACGGCTTTGCTGTGCTGCGCGAAGTGCTTCACCACAGGCTTCAATGTCTTTAGCAACTGAGCGTGCTAAACCACAAATAATCGGGCCTTTTACTTCGGTTGCAATACGTTGCACCGAGCGAAAATCAGCAGGGCTCGAAACCGGAAAGCCCACCTCCATCACATCCACATTCAAGCGGCTAATTGTATGTGCTAATTGAATTTTATCATCTTCAGTAAGGCTTGCTTTAAGCGCCTGTTCGCCATCACGTAAGGTGGTATCAAAAATCCATACTTTATCTTGCTCTTGCATAACTGCCCCTTATTCCTATGTTACTCAATTTTTAATTGATCCCTGCAGCGAGATAAAAAAAACCCCGCAATTGCGGGGTTTTTAATGTTCAACTCGATGCAAACACACTAATCCCCGCTTACTTGCCATAGCAGTAAGAGGTTAAGTTTTAGTGTAATTAAACGAATATTTTGCATCTTATTTTCTTGTGTGTGTTCAGTGAGGTTTATTTTTAACATTGCAGAGCATTGGGTGCAAGCATAAAAAAACCACAAAACAACTTTTAAGAGGACATTGAAAGGATTAATTATGCAAGTAATTACACTTACTTAGATTGAGCCATCAAAGCAACAATGACTTTCGCTTAATTTACTAAGCACTGAAGGGCTCAGTGCTTAGATTAGTTTTTTGTTATTTTTTTGAACTATATTTCTTTAGTGCCTTCTCTAGCGTAATGCGATGCACCGCGTGTAATGTAACGTAGTTGCCAAATAACCCGCTCAATAAGCTCATCTCGTTGTTGCCCTTCGATATCAAGCGCCTCTGCACCGGCATTAAATACCAGCGTTACCATAGCTTCAGACTGAATATATGCATGCATAGCATTACATTTAGTTTCACTTTCTAAGTAATGAGCAAGCTCTAAAATGAAGTGTTTTACCTCGCGGGCTACAGCGGCTCTAAATGCTTTAGAGGTACCTGAACGCTCTCGCAGGAGTAATCTAAATTGGTTACTTGAGTTATCAATAAACTCCATAAAAGTAACCACTGAGGTGTTTATCACACTACCACCATCATTTGCGATACGCCTACGTGCTTGACGCATAAGTTGGCGCAACGTTAAACCAGCTTCGTCAACCATAGTTAAACCCAGTTCATTCATGTCTTTAAAATGACGATAAAATGAGGTTGGGGCAATACCAGCTTCTCGCGCCACTTCACGTAAACTTAAATTCGAAAAACTATGATCAGCACTTAGCTGATTAAATGCCGCTTGAATTAACGCTTGTCGTGTTTTTTGTTTCTGCTGCGCTCTAACACCCGACATCTACAGCTCCCTGAATTATTTTATATGAATATTTAGTGATATTAGCTCAATTGTACAGTCTAATACTTGACGACAAGAGTTTGAAATACTATTTTAGCTTACAGTTGTACGCTGAGATTGAGAATTATGAATAAACCACCGATTATTTGGACAAACGTCCTGTTTTTTAGCCTGACCTTTTTGGCGGCTGCCGCACTTGTACCTTGGTACGCTATTAGCTACGGGTTTACCAGCGCGCATTGGATTGCCTTTGTAGGCTGCATGTTTTATGCAGGCCTATCTATAACTGCTGGCTACCATCGATTATGGGCACACAAAGCCTATAATGCACATCCAGCCATTGAATTTATTTTTGCACTTGGCGGTGCTTTTGCACTACAAAACAGTGCACTGCACTGGAGTAGCGATCACCGTATACACCACGGTCAAGTTGATGACCCAATAAAAGACCCTTACGCAGCGACCAATGGTTTTTGGTATAGTCACATTGGTTGGATGTTACGTGACTACCAAGGCGATAGCTACGGTGATTACAGTAATTGTCGTGATTTACAACGTAATAAAATCGTTATGTGGCAGCATAAGCATTACTTAAAACTTGTGATTGCCATGAATGTAGGTCTGCCACTTACTCTTGGCTTATTAGTGGGTGATGTATGGGGTATGTTAATTCTTGCCGGTTTACTTCGTTTAGTATTGAGCCAGCACTTTACCTTTTTTATTAATTCGGTTGCACATATTTGGGGCTCTCGCCCATATACCGAAAAAAACACAGCACGTGATAATGGCTTTTTAGCGCTATTTACTTACGGTGAGGGTTATCATAATTTCCACCATATTTTTGCAAGCGATTACCGTAATGGTATTAAATGGTTTCATTACGACCCAACAAAATGGATGATCCGCGCTTTAGCCGCTGTTGGTTTAGCCAATAAATTAAAACGCACACCAGTTGAACGCATCGAAAAAGCCAAAGCCGAAACACTAATGAGTAGAACGCAAACGCGTCTTGCAAAATTGCCTTTAGCGCAAGATAAGCTTACATTGTTACAACAAGAGTACGACTTACTGCTGAAAAAACTGCAAAATTATTGTTCACTACAAAAACAAGTGTTAGAAGTTAAAAAAAATAACATGGCAAAGCAGTGTGAACGCTCAGCATTAATGGCACAATATCATGAGCTAGAAGCCGCCTGGGAAAATCAAAAACAGGCATGGCTAGCACTTAATGCGAGGTTATTAAAAGCCTCTTTTAATTAATTTAGGAGTGGCAGTGGCCAAACAATCAGAACAAAAAAAAGTACCCGTGACATACCAATATGACGCAATCATCATTGGCACGGGTCCTGGCGGTGAAGGTACCGCCATGAACCTTTCAAAAAACGACAAAAAAGTAGCGGTTATTGAACGCCAAGAGTCAGTTGGTGGTGGTTGTGTGCATTGGGGAACCATTCCTTCAAAAGCGCTTCGCCACTCTGTTAGTCGTTATATTGAATACAAAGCTAACCCATTGTTTAATGTTGGCGAACGCCCTAGTCGTCTAACATTCCCTGATATTTTACGTCACGCAAGTTCGGTTATTTCTAAGCAATCCAATTTACGTAGTAGCTTTTACGATCGCAACCGCATTCATATGTTTCAAGGCGATGCGAGCTTTGTTGATAAGCACACCATTGAAATAAAAAGAAATGACGGCTCAACCGAGCGACTGACCGCTAAAACGATTGTTATAGCAACGGGTTCTCGCCCTTATCGCCCACCTGAAGTCGATTTTACGCATTCTCGTATTTATGAAAGCGATACAATACTTGGCCTTGAGCACGACCCCCATCGCGTACTTATCTACGGCGCAGGTGTTATTGGCTGTGAGTATGCTTCTATATTTAAAGGTTTAGGCGCAAAAGTTGATTTAGTTAATACCCGCGATCGACTACTTGCTTTTATGGATGCTGAAATCTCTGATGCGCTTAGCTACCACTTTTGGAATAGCGGTATTGTTATTCGTCATAACGAAGAGTTTGACCGAATAGAGACGCGTGATGACTGCGTTATTATGCATTTAAAATCGGGCAAACGCGTAAAAGCTGACTGTATTTTATTTGCAAATGGTCGCACAGGTAATACCGATACACTAAATCTTGAAGCCATTGGCTTAAAAGCCGACAGCCGTGGACAGCTAAAAGTTAACGAAACATATCAAACGGATATTGAAAACGTATACGCTGTAGGTGATGTAATTGGTTACCCAAGCCTTGCAAGTGCTGCGTTTGATCAAGGACGTATAGCTGCTGATGCAATTGCCTGTGGTAACTGCGAAGACAGGCTGATTGTTGATATTCCGGCCGGTATTTATACCATTCCAGAAATGAGTTCTGTAGGTAAAACAGAGCAAGAACTTACAGCCGCTAAAGTACCGTATGAAGTTGGCCGTGCTCAGTTTAAGCATTTGGCTCGTGCGCAAATTGCGGGTACTGAAGTAGGTAGCTTAAAAATATTATTCCATACTGAAACCAAAGAAGTACTTGGCGTTCACTGCTTTGGCGAACGCGCGTCTGAAATTGTGCACATTGGCCAAGCTATTATGGAACAAAAAAATGGTGGCAATAATATCGACTACTTTGTAAATACCACATTTAATTACCCAACCATGGCTGAAGCCTACCGTGTTGCCGCATTAAATGGTTTAAATCGCTTATTTAAATAAGCGATTTAAAAGCCTTTATAAATAGATAACAAAAAGCCCGCTAATTAGCGGGCTTTTTACTTTTAAACTGTTTTAAAGCTTGTTTAAGTGGCTATCACTTATGGTATTTAGCACTTAACTCATGTACTGCATTGATGAATACACCGGCATTTTCAGGGTCTACATCTGGTGTAATACCGTGGCCTAAGTTAAACACATGACCGTTGCCTGTACCAAAGTCTTCTAAAATAGTGCCTACTTCTTGGCGAATACGCTCTGGTGTACCGTGTAACATAGACGGATCCATATTACCTTGTAGCGCTACTTTATCACCAACGCGGCGCTTAGCGTCGCTAATATTAATAGTCCAATCAAGACCAATTGCATCACAACCTGTTGCTGCAATTGCTTCAATCCATTGACCACCATTTTTAGTGAACAAAGTAACCGGTACTTTACGACCATCGTAGTCACGAATTAAGCCATCAACGATTTTATGCATGTATTGCAGTGAAAATTCGTTGTAATCACGCGGGCTTAATACACCACCCCATGAGTCAAATACCATGAGTGATTGCGCGCCAGCTTTAATTTGAGCATTTAAGTAATCAATGACTGAATCAGCTAACTTATCGAGTAATAAATGAAGTGTTTGCGGCTCTGCAAACGCCATTTTTTTGATTTTACCAAATACTTTGCTGCTACCGCCTTCAACCATATAAGTTGCTAGCGTCCAAGGAGAGCCAGAAAAACCAATGAGTGGTACTTCACCTTTAAGTTCACGACGAATAGTGCTTACTGCGTTCATTACGTAGCCAAGCTCGTCTGTAGGGTCTAACTTTGGAATTTTTTTAACATCAGCAAGTGATGAAATAGGACGTTCAAACTTAGGGCCTTCACCCGTTTCAAAGTACAGACCTAAACCCATAGCGTCTGGAATCGTTAAAATGTCACTAAATAAAATAGCAGCATCTAACGGATAACGACGCAGTGGCTGTAATGTTACTTCACACGCAAGCTCAGCATTTCGACACAGGCTCATAAAATCGCCCGCTTGTGCACGTGTAGCACGGTATTCAGGTAAATAGCGTCCTGCTTGGCGCATCATCCATACCGGAGTTACATCTACTGGCTGTTTAGCTAGTGCACGTAAATAACGGTCGTTCTTTAATTCGCTCATGGCGTAAATAATCCTAAGGCTTGTATAAATTATGCGAGATTGTACCACCATATTCACCGCCCCTCTATTGCTTAGAGACGAAAACAACCTTACCTTAAGGTAGATCAATATTATTTAAGCTTTCATTTTCTTTTGGCTATAAAACATACAGCTGAAAATAACATTTAAAACTTTTAATTAATATGTTTGCAACATAGTAAAAACCTTGTTATTGTTTGTCCCGCGTTAACAAAAACAACAATAAAAATCTTAGAATAATAAAAATAAAAGTCATTAAAATAATAACAATAAAAATTATCTCATAAAAATAAGAAAGCTTGTTACAACAAGTCATTGAAAGAAATTAGACCACCCTAACCGGTGGTTTTTTCTTGCCTGCAATAAATTTTTAGTCTTACATCTCAAATAAACAACAGCGCTTTTAGAACATCTATTTTACTTGTTGATATACACGCAAATTAAATATATCTTGATGTATATAAACTTATTATATTCCAATTGAAAGACCAACCCAGCTAGGAGAATAGTTATGCTGACGCGTGTAGAAAAAGCTCAACAAAAATGGGGTGGCAGCCACACTGTAATCGACAAGTGGTTAAACGAACGCCAAGAGCTCATTGTGCTTTTTTGTAAAATGGCTGGTTTTTCACCGTACGATAAAAAAGATCATGCTTTGCCTGAACCTGCGCAGATTGAATCATTTTGCCAAATTTTGATGGATTATTTATCTGCAGGTCATTTTGAGATTTATGATGATATTGCTAAAGCATGTGAGAAAAAAGGCGTACAAAGCCAAGCCTTGGCTAACGATATTTATCCACGCATTTCAAGCACTACTGATGTGGCACTTGATTTTAACGATAAATATGCCGAAGTGAACAAAGACGATTTACTGAAAGATTTTGATAATGACTTATCTGTAATTGGTGAAACACTAGAAGCACGCTTTGCACTAGAAGATGAACTGATTGATAATTTATTTTCCAATCACACAGATTAATTACTTATATTAAGTACATTAAAAAAGGGACCCAAGGTCCCTTTTTACATTTAAACTATAAGCGTTAGTTTATTATTGTGCTGCGCTAGCATCCGCATCGTTTTGAATCTCTAGTAATTCAACTTCAAATACAAGCGTTGAGTTAGCAGGGATTTTACCTAAATCACGGTCGCCGTAAGCAAGTTCAGAAGGAATAGTGAACTTGTACTTAGAGCCAACAGACATAAGTTGTAAGCCTTCAGTCCAACCTGCAATTACGCGGTTAAGAGGGAAAGTCGTCGGTTCGTTACGTGAATATGAGCTATCAAACTCAGTGCCATCTAACAAAGTACCTTTGTAATGTACTTTAACTACATCAGTCGCTACTGGCTTTTCGCCATCGCCTTGTGTAATTACTTCGTACTGTAAGCCAGACTCAGTAACTGAAACACCTTCTTTTTTAGCATTATCAGCTAGGTATTTAACACCGGCTTCTTTACTTTTTTCAGACTCAACTTTTGCTTTTTCTTCTTGCTTAGTACGCACTGATTCATCTAGTGCAGTTAACACTTCACGAATTTTTTCTTCGTCAATTTTTGCATTACCAGCTAGCGCATCTTCAAAACCACGAATTAACAGTGCTTGGTCTAATTTAATATCAATTTCGGTTTTGTCTGCTAGGTCTTTATTTAAAAAGTTACCTACAGATGCACCAATACCGTATGCTTGTTGCTGCTCTACAGTGTCTAGTTTAACTTCTGCTTGCTCTTTTTTTGCTTCTTGATTACAAGCTGTAAGCGCTAAAACTGACGCTGCAATCAATGACAATCTAATCGTCTTTTTCATTTTAAATCTCCGACACACTTTGCAGTTGTCATTTATTGTATTATTACTAGTTAAAGATTAACGGCCTACATGGTAGGCTGTTTGTGTAATGACTAAATTTTTGTTAGCTAAACTAAACGCATATTCAGTGCTTAGACAAACAACCTAGGCATTCAACGCATCCTAGTCTAACCTCTCAGTCAACAAGAGTTAAGAGGAAATACCTGTAACATGTCGATATTTCGTACTTTTTTAATCATATTTAGCTGTTTTTTAGTCATTGCCTGTAGTGATAAAAAACAACACGCTATTGCAAGCTACGAACATGCAGCAAAAGGTGCATTTTCGTCAACATTATCAAACGACGGTAAATACAGCTTAATCTCCTCAATCAATCATGGGGTCGCCCTGTGGGATAATCAACAAAACGCTCTCAAATACCAATGGTTTCAGCAGCAAGCTGAAGATAGCTTAGTATATGCTGTTGCAATTGCCTTTGATAACAGCGTTGCTGTTACCGCAGAAAAAACCACGTTTGCCGTTTGGGATATAACCACAGGCAAAAATAAAGGCTATTACAAAATCCAAAAAGCCAGCATTCGCGATATTGCTATTAGCAATCAAGGCCGAAGCGTATTGTATGGTCGAAGCGACGGCGTAGTGGTATTTATAAATCTTGAAACCGGCAGACGCATCGAGTTTTTAGGCCACCAAGATAAAGTTAACACTGTCGATTTATCGCCGAATGGGCGCTTTGCTTTAAGTGGGTCTAACGATTATGTTGCTTACTTTTGGAATACGCTTACTGGCCAAGTAATTCACCGCTTTAATCACCCAACGCGTGTCACCCAAGTAACCCTAGATCCACAAGGTCGCTATGCGTTTACGGCCGATAGTATGGCACAAGCAAATGTATGGAAGCTGACTACAGGTGATCTTGTGAGTAAACTGAAGTATATTGCACGTCAGAAAATTTTTACTGCGGTGCGTTTTAACGAACAAGGCACTTTGCTGGCAACCGGCTCTCCTAATAAGCGGGTTGATTTGTGGCAAATACCAAGCGGTGAAAAAATTCAAACTTGGCAGGTCACCCCGCGCGAAGGCAGTAAGCCGAAATCGGCAGTAGTGCTAGATGTGACATTTACAGATAACGGTAAGTCGTTGTTAACCGAAAGCTCCAGCGGTATCGCAGAGCGATTTATTATACGAGAGAATAATGAACACAATTGAACATCGCTTAATGGAACTTGAAGCCAAAGTGGCTTTTCAAGACGAAACGATTGAAGTCTTAAATGATGAAATAAAAGTGCACCAGCAACTTTTAGCAAAAATGAAACGCCAAACAGAGCTGCTAGCAGAAAAAATTAAAGAGTCGCAGTCATCGTCATCTCTGATGTCGGAAGTACCTGAGCCACCGCCACCGCATTACTAAAACTAGTAAAAACAGGCCATAAAAAACCGGGTTAATCACCCGGTTTAAACACACCAATGACTTGTTCAAATTGGCGGGTAGACGCCTGAACAGCGTTATCTGGCTGCGCCATTTTATGACCACACTCAACACACTCTACTTTTTCAACATCATGTTCTCTGTAAAGCATCATAGTATCCATAGCTTTACACTCAGGGCACGATGCACCAGCAATAAATCGCTTTTTTTGTCTCACAACATTTTTCCTGTGGTTAGAACTGCCGCTATTTTATCGTATAACTTCACTTGTTGATACGCTTGATAAGCGCATTAAGTTCTATGGTATGATAACGCCAACTTAACAAGGGCACAGTAAAGTAACGCATTCATGATCCAAATATCAGAAATAGAACTACTTCGTGGCGGAAAAGCCTTATTAAAAAACGCATCAGCTACGTTATTTCCAGAGCATAAAGTAGGGTTAGTAGGCGCTAACGGCTGCGGAAAATCAACCTTATTTGGCCTATTAAAATCAGAATTGCAACTCGATGCAGGTAATTGCAACATTCCAAAAGATTGGTCTATTGCCTCAGTAAAGCAAGAAACTCCAGCTCTTGAAATAAGCGCAATTGATTATGTACTGCAAGGCCATCCAGAATACTATGCAATGCGTATAGCACTGCGTGAGGCCGAGCAAAACAACGATGGCGATACACAAGCCAAAGTACATATTCAACTCGAGAACATTAAAGGCTATAGCATTGAATCAACAGCTGGTGAACTTTTGCATGGCTTAGGCTTTGCGAATAACCAAATAGAAAACCCTGTAAGCTCGTTTTCAGGTGGTTGGCGTATGCGCTTAAACCTTGCCCAAGCACTTATTCGTGATGCCGATTTACTACTTCTCGATGAGCCAACAAACCACCTTGATTTAGATGCCGTTTATTGGCTTGAACGCTTTTTACGTGCTTACACAGGTACGTTGGTACTTATATCACATGACCGTGAGTTTTTAGATGCGGTGGTTGACCAAATTTGGCATGTAGATAAGCAACTTATCAATGTGTACAAGGGTAATTACTCGCAGTTTGAGCGCCAAAAAGCAGAGCGTTTACTGCAACAGCAAGCAATGTTTGATAAGCAACAAGAGCAAATTGCTCACTTAGAGCAGTTTATAACTCGCTTTAAAGCAAAAGCCAGTAAAGCTAAACAAGCACAAAGCCGTGTGAAAGCGCTTGAGCGCATGGAAAAATTAGCACCGGCACATGCCGACTCACCCTTTAATTTTGAGTTTGCAGACCCAACCGCATTACCAAACCCACTAATGACAATAGATAAAGCCAAAGCGGGTTATGGTGATGTTACTATTTTAAATAATATAGAACTAAACCTAGTGCCAGGTAGCCGAATTGCATTACTTGGTAGAAATGGCGCGGGTAAATCAACACTGATTAAGCTGCTGTCTGGTGATTTAGCGCCGCAAGCTGGCGAAGTTATTCAGCATCACGGATTAAATATTGGTTACTTTGCGCAGCATCAGCTTGAATCTCTAGATTTAAAAGCCAGCGCAATAACACATATACAACGACTAAACCCAAAAGCGACCGAGCAATCACTACGTGACTTTTTAGGTGGTTTTGCTTTTATTGGCGATAAAGCCTTAGAACCTGTAGCTCCTTTTTCGGGTGGCGAAAAAGCACGCTTAGTACTTGCTATGTTGGTATATCAAAAACCAAATTTACTGCTTCTCGATGAGCCAACTAACCACCTTGATTTAGAAATGCGTCATGCACTTGTTATGGCTCTGCAAGGGTTTGAAGGCGCAATGGTTACCGTATCGCACGATCGCCATATGCTTAAAAACACCGCCGATGAATTTTACCTAGTAGATGACGGTAAGGTGACCCAATTTGGTTATGACTTAGATGCGTATTATCAATGGCTGCTTAATGCCAATAAAGAGGCAACTAAGACTGAGCAATCTGATGAAGTAAAAGCTAATTCTGGCGTTAATCGTAAAGAACAAAAGCGCCTAGAAGCCGAGTTTAGAAAAGCAATTCAACCACTTAAAAAGCAAATTGAAAAGCTTGAAAAGCAGTTAGATAAATACTCAGCAGAGCTTAACGAAGTAGAAGCCGCACTAGGTGATAACGAACTCTACAACGATGACAACAAAGCCAAGCTAAAAGAATTATTGGCCAAGCAAGCAACGCTTACACCTAAGCTTAACGACGTTGAAGAAGAGTTACTGATGGCACTTGAAGAAATGGAAGAAAAAGAACAGGCCTTCGCCGATGAACTTGCTCAATAGCGACCATTTTTGGCAATTTGCGTGCACCTTGTACGCAAAACTTGGACAACAAACAACCTTGCTGGCACTACAAAACCAGCAAGGAAAAAACGTCAATTTATGCTTATTACTGCTTTATTTAGATTCATTAAAGTTAAGTATTAATGCCCAACAGTTAAACGAGTTAACACAAGTAGTGAGTGAGTTTGATACTCACGTATTACAACCTCTGCGCGCTGCACGTAGCTATTTAAAAATTAATCAGAATACGATAAATGACTACGCCACAATACGCGAGGAACTGCTTAATGCAGAACTCAAGCTTGAAAAACAACAGCAGCATATGTTGATTGAAGCGGTGAATGGGTTTGAATTCGTAGCAGATCCAGAGCCGAATAATATTGAGCTGTATGTGAAAGCCACTTAGGCTGCTCGTTTTTATACGCCCTTTCACTGCTCATTCTCTTTTCTTTGTGCAAAAACTCTCTTTGCCCTCAGTGATAATAAACTTATTAGCCCTCAAAGCATGATCTAAATCAACTTTACTTCGCTCCCACATCCGCTTAATAAAATAACTTGATCTCGATCACGTTACACCATACAAACAGCGCTTATGATTAACCCATCAACAACGAGGGGAACAACTCATGAACGTATTCTTTAGAGACTTTTTTACAGATCCAGTTTTATTTTTGTCTTTTGGATTTTTAGCTATTGTTGTTTCTCTTTGTATCTTTTTCGCTTTTTTCTTTCTTAAAAAGATAAATGACGCAGAAATTCCTGACCAAAATTAAGCACGACGCACAAAGCGCCTAATCTATTACTGATTAGGCGCTTTTTATTTTTAACCGCTAAAAATTTGATACACTAGCGCTTCGTTTATTGTTAAGTGTGTAGTACAAATATGATCCATAAGTTCAAACCAGCATGGTGGATGACTAATCGTCACGTTCAAACCATAATGCCGCGTTTTTTCCGCCCTTTTCAACATACACGCTACGAACTTGAACAACTTGATACACCCGATGGTGATTTTATTGAACTCGCTTGGTCACTTCCACACAACGAGACAGCGCCACTTGCCATTGTACTTCATGGCCTTGAAGGCAATATAAATAGCTTTTATGCCAAGGGCATGATGAAAGCGTTAAAAAAACAAGGTTATGCAGTAGTGCTGATGCACTTTAGAAATTGCTCAACCGAAGTTAATCGCTTGCCTCGCGCATATCACAGTGGCGACACCGCCGATTTAGCTTTTTTCATTAATCACCTAAAACAGCAATACCCAAATAGACTAATGGTTGCTGTGGGGTTTTCACTTGGTGGTAATGTACTTGCTAAGTATTTGGGTGAACAAGCATTGGCATGCCCACTCAACGCTGCTGCAGTAATATCGGCTCCTTATGATTTATCTTCATCGAGTGATGTAATTCGCAAAAGCTTAGGTAAAATTTATCAAAAATATCTGCTCGATCGTATGAAAAAATCGATGCAGCGTAAACTGCCACAAATTAAGCAGCAGATTTCGTTAACCCCTAAACAGTTAATGAAAATCGATGACTTATTAGAATTTGACAATCAACTAACAGCTCCTTTACACGGTTTTGAAAACGCACACGATTACTATCGTCAAGCCAGTGCAATGCCATATTTAAAGCATATTGCAGTTCCAACATTAATTATTCATGCCAAAGACGATCCTATGCTGTCAATTAAAGCCGTGCCAAGTAGGCAAGATGTGAGTGGGCATGTTACGCTGCGCATCTCTGAAAAAGGCGGACACGTTGGTTTTATTAGTGGTAAAAACCCATTTAAGCCAATATTTTGGTTAGAGAAAGCCGTACCCAACTATTTTGGGCAACATGTTCTAAATAAAGTAAATAATGAGCAATTATGATCATCCCTTTTGAGCAACTCAATAAAGATACTCTTTACAACTTAATAGAAAGCTATGTACTGCGCGAAGGCACTGATTATGGCGAAGTAGAAGCAAGTATTGAATCTAAAGTTAACCAAGTTAAGCTACAGCTTAAAAATGGCGAGGCTATGGTGTTTTTTTCAGAGCTACATGAGTCTGTAACCATTATTTCGAAGGGCGAATTTAAAGCGTTGCAAAGTGAAGAGCACCAAGCACAGTCATTTGATTAGCACTTGTAACTTTTGAACTGAACGTACACAATGGCCTTTTACCCTAAGAGCCAAAACATGATAAAACTCAGCACTCTAGTGGTAGCCGTATCACTAGTTTTAACACCCAAAGCCTTTGCAGAGCAAGCTACTAGCGCATCAGACAAAGCAATCAAACTTACCAAAGAAACTATATTAATTGACACCCATATTGACGTCCCTTATCGAATATACAATAAATGGGATGATGTGACTAAAGCAACTGACGGCGGTGATTTTGATTATCCTCGCGCAGTAAAAGGCGGTTTAAATGCACCGTTTATGTCGATTTATATTCCTGCACATTTAGAATTTGAAGGTAAAGATAAAAGCTATCAGTTGGCCAATCAACTCATTGATGGCATGGAAGCTATTGCTCAGCGTGCACCCGATAAGTTTGCAATTGCTAGTTCAACTACGGACATTGAAGCGCAATTTAAACAAGGTAAGCTATCTATTGCGATGGGAATGGAAAATGGCTCGCCTATTGAAGGTGATTTAAAAAATCTACAACACTTTTTTGACCGTGGTGTCCGCTACATTACTCTTGCTCATTCACAAAGCAACCATATTTCTGACTCATCCTACGATATACGTCGAAAGTGGAAAGGCCTAAGCCCATTTGGCAAAGAGCTAGTCACTGAAATGAATAATATTGGTATGTTAATCGATGTCTCGCATATTTCGGATGATGCGTTTTATCAAGTTATGAAGCTCTCTAAAACCCCAGTTATTGCATCGCATTCATCGCTACGCAAGTATACTCCAGGCTTTGAGCGTAATATGAATGACGATATGTTATTAGCGCTGAAAGAAAATGGCGGCGTTATTCAAATCAACTTTGGTTCAAGCTTTGTTACTGCTAAAGCAGGTAGTTGGGGCAAACAGTTAAAAAGTAAAAAAGAGCTGGTAAAAAAAGAAGGCACTAAATTAAGTCAAGATTTTGATGCTGCGTATCGCGCTAAAAACCCTTATCCTTTTGCAAGCCTTGCGCAAGTACTTGACCATATTGATCACGTAGTTGAGCTAATTGGTATTGATTATGTAGGTATTGGTTCTGATTATGACGGTGTTGGCGACTCATTACCTATTGGCTTAAAAGATGTCTCTAGCTATCCAAACCTAGTTCAAGGGTTAATGGATAGAGGGTACAGCGATAAAGACATTAAAAAGATATTGAGCGGAAATACGTTAAGAGTATGGAAAAAAGCAGAAGAGTATGCAAAAAATAATTAAATTTACCAAGGGCCTGCTTATCTTTCAAGGTTGAATTTGCAGCTGACTGTTTGGTTTTTAGGCAAGGCAGAGCCTATGGTGTGTGGTTATTCCACATAAATAGGCGATAACGCAGCATAAATGCCAAACATGCGCTGC
>NZ_PNDU01000129.1:0-1603 GCF_005886635.1 Pseudoalteromonas sp. S558
CGGGGCATGGTAATCTTGTAAGGTTTGTTTTTGGCGAAGTAAATTATACGAGATTACCGCTTGCGCACAAAATTCAAACAAAGATCAACAGCCCCTAGGCGTTTCACTTGCGCTTTTAGCTCTCTGCTCTCTTCTTGCTCAGGGGTTAAATTACCGTTCCCTCTAAAAGCCTGCCCATCATCATTTTCAGCTTCTTTTGTCCACCGACCAAACATGTTGGGATTTACCCCTGACGAATCCCCACAATTTGATACTATAAATCAATAAGGTAGTTTAAAAAACAGTTGAAGTGCACAGCCAATTTTGATCTTATATGTTTTTTCCGACCAAAGAAATTACAGAGTAAATCGG
Organism: Pseudoalteromonas sp. S558; assembly: GCF_005886635.1. Taxonomy (NCBI): domain Bacteria; kingdom Pseudomonadati; phylum Pseudomonadota; class Gammaproteobacteria; order Alteromonadales; family Pseudoalteromonadaceae; genus Pseudoalteromonas; species Pseudoalteromonas sp. S558. Next base: position 352 of record NZ_PNDU01000129.1, read on the forward strand.
CTATGCACTTGGGTAAATTATTACATAAAACTTTTTCTAATACAGCGGGTATTGTTGATAAGCGTAACCACTGCACATTAATGAAAGCTGTAGAAACACTCTGCCAACATAAGTTCTTATCCATTGCTGCTTTAGGGCGAAAATTAAAGAGCAACGCGAAGGTTAAACACAATATTAAACGAATAGATAGGTTATTTGGCAACCCTCGCGTCCAGCATTCTCGCTACCATTATTACCAAGAAATTACTCGCCGCGTTATAGGTCAAATTAGACGCCCATGTGTGACGATTGATTGGTCAGGGTTAACACCTTGTGGCGAGTTTCATTTATTACGAGCAGCAGTGCCAGTTAAAGGTCGAGCAATGACAATCTATGAGCAAAGTTTTCGTGAATGTGAATACATGAAGCAAAGCGTGCATAAGGATTTCCTCAAAACACTTAAATCAATATTACCTTCTGATTGCAAGCCGATCATCGTTACCGATGCAGGATTTCGCAACCCTTGGTTTAAGTTAGTGCTTAAATTTGGTTGGGATTTTGTAGGCAGAGTGAGGCATCAAACACAATATCAAAAGCCAGAAGATGATACGTGTTGGTTACCAGTAAAAACACTTTATTCTAAAGCGACAGCAAAACCCGCTTATCTATTTGAAATACAACTCGCTAAAGCCAATTCATTGAGTGGTCACTTTTACTTGTTTAAATCAAAGCCTAAACAAAGAAAAAAGAAAAATCTTCGAGGAAAAACGATTCGCTGCAGCGTAAGCTTGAAACATGCTAAAGGCGCCACGGAGCCATGGTTATTATTTACCTCACTGTGCAATATTAATTATTCAGCACAAGATATGGTTAAAATTTACAGCCAGCGAATGCAGATAGAAGAATCCTTTCGAGACTTAAAAAACACGAGTAATGGTTTGAACTTACGTCATTGTCGTAGCTATGAAAAAGGCCGTTTGAATGTCGCATTATTGATTGCATTAATTGCTAATTTTATCCTTTGGCTAGCAGGTTTAACGGCAAAAATATTGAATGTGCATAGAAGCTTTCAGGCGAATACGATAAAGAATAGAAACGTGCTGTCTAGCTTTAGTTTGGGGACGCAATACTTCGAAAAATTTGGTTATAAAATAAAACTGAAAACTTTTTTAGAAGCACTCAAGCAATTAAATAAGGATTGCCGTGAGTGCTTGTAGCTCATTAGCAATTGTGGGGATCCCTCAGGATTTGACCCTAAATTTCTAGAGGCTTC
>NZ_PNDU01000013.1:0-18568 GCF_005886635.1 Pseudoalteromonas sp. S558
TCATTTATATGCTAGTAATACCAAAGTGCATAAATCTTTGAACAATTTAACGAATTAAATTGCACTATAACGTCGTTAAAAATTTTTTATTTAGAACAACTAGATACAAAAATTTTTGCCTAGTTCTAGCGTAATTTTCTTAACGTTAAATAGACCCCATATATAAGCAGATTGGTATAATACAAATTTTATTAAAAACATGATCATTCTATCGCATTAAATCACCCCATAACGTCGCTAAATAGACCCCATATTTAAGCCGATTAATATAAAAGGAAATATATGCAGTTATTTACAGAAAGACTCAGTATGCGGCAAATCACGCAGGCTGATTGGCCTCTTTTTTTAGAGCTTCATCAAGAGCCGGACGTGCTTTTATATTGTTTTGATAAGCCAAAAGACGCATTTGTGAAGCACCGATTTGAGCAACGCTTACCGACGTGGGATCCAAATTCGCGCCATCCGTTATGCTTTGTTGTTATAAATAATGAAACGCAGCAAGTGATAGGTGTTACTGGTTTTACTTATGATGGAGCAACTGCGGAGCTAGGGTATTTATTCTTGCCAAAATACTTCGCTAAAGGGTATGCAACAGAGTCGTTAAAAGCAGTCATTGAATGGGCGCAAAAAGCGTGTGGTATTAAACAGTTTAAAGCCGTGGTAACTCGGGGAAATGTAGGATCAGAAAATGTATTAAGTAAATGCGGACTCACATTGACTGATACAATTTTGCAAGCACACACAATTGCTAATAAATTATATGATGACCTTATTTATACGCTTAATATATAATCAAAATTAAATGGGCTAGTATGCAACTAGCCCGTTTAATTTTATAAATGGATTGCGATTGCGTTGCGATCTTTCTCCGGCATATTCTGCACAACTAAATCAAACGAATTATCAATCATACGTTCAATTTCACCTTGAGGAATTGAGCCATCTAAAATAACCGTATTCCATAAGCGTTTGTTCATGTGATAGCCTGGGATCACCGCAGGAAAAATGTCACGTAATGAAAGTGCTTCATCGGGATCACATTTTAAATTAAGCCACCAAATAGGGTCTCCATTGTCATTCGTTTCGCCATCGTTGCCAACGGCAAGGGTGGCAAACATTTTATGATTCACTTTATAAACGTCAACCTCTTGAGCAAATGGTTTTGTAACTTGAACAAGTGGCTTTTTAATTAAATACTCATGTACTCTTATTTGGTCCATGATCCATTCCTTGAAGTCATACTCGATACACATACCATAGCATTATTTTATTAGTTTTGTGATACGAAATATTATTTGTACTCATTTTTTCTTCATTAATACACTGAAGTAGTGGAAGTTATTAGTATTGACACAAAGAAAAACCCTATAAATACGAAAAAGTAACCAAGCTAACGCTATAGGGCTAGACAGTTTTCGGTAGCGATGAATAAGCAATTACAGCAGCGTCACGTTGAGTGAGATTGGGCCTCGTTGTATTGTGGCTATAAAGACGACAATATTCTATGGGATCGCCTTCGTGTGTTAAATAAGCTTCAGTGGTGAATTGCAGTAACGTCTCTTTCCAGCGCTTTACAATAGAGGGGGGTGGGTTTGGTAAAGCATTTAAAATGAGTTTAGATTCTTCAAAATTACTATTAATTGCCACATTAAGCATGTCATCGTTAGCAGCGGCTAGCCAACTAGCGCCATTAGTGCCTACGCAAAGTAATGGCATATAAGGTGCCAACGCTGGGCATACATTGTTTTTGTATATTTCAACTTGCCAGTATGGGCGCGCTATTTTTATAAATTGAGTAAAACTTTCAATTGTCGTAAATTTGGATGTTGCAAGAGGCAGAATTTCAACCCTAGGTTTATTCGCGTTCACCGTATCATTGGCAACATCAATATACCAAGGTCCAAGTATGAGCGCGTTTTGAAAGTACTCATCTCGTAGTGATCCCCAGGCCTTTTTTAAATCAGTACCTTGGTGAATGCATTCTTTTAATAAACTGAGCCCGAGCTTATCTGTGTGTGGTAATTGTGCTTGTAATAATGCAAACATTTCATCACGAATTTCTCTGCAACGTCCTATCGGATAAGGCTTGTTGGCAAAGTAAGGCATTTTAGGTGCAAGCTTTAAATCGACGACTAATCTTAGTTGTGCCAGATCGTTGCAGATCATTGTTAGCTGTTGTGGTGTGAAGTTATTATCAAGCACGTATATTTCCCAAAATCGTTATTGTAATTTGCTTAACTGGGTTTGTGTATAGGCGTCATTTCTTAGCCACCTTAACATGTTTGGATAACCGTTAGGGTGGTCTGGCTGTTCACACATAAACCACGAATATAAAAGAGGGTAACCAAAACCCGTGCTGTTGGTAAAGGCCTCGATTAAGTTATCAGATGCCCCTTTATAACCCTGCTCATGAAATAAAATATTCGGGGCGATATTTAAATAGCAAGCTGCAGCCCATGACCAAGCTATTGCGGTCATTTCTTCGGCCGCTTGATGATCATGGTTTTTCATATCTCCTGTTAAACACGTTCTTGTCGTTTCTGAGGTAACTGCAATATGACCTGCTTCATGAAGAATATCACCTGGGTATAACAGCTTTTCTAAATCAAGTAATAAAGTGCCTTGTTCTATTTTAAGGCCAGGTAAAAAAGTCTTTTCGTTTAACGTTTCATACCGGTGGTTTATACCTATATCAGTAAGAAAGGCTAAAATATTTTCAACCTCAGTTAACTGCTTATCTGTATTGTGTTCAGTGCTAATAGTCATAATGATTTGAGATTACTGTTAGTGACTAGCCAATGTTCAAATTCTTCAATACGTTGACTTTGATAAAGTGCTGCCGTTGTTTCATGGTACGGCAGCGTTAATGAATCTAGTAGCTCTGTCCATAATGCCCATTCATCGTCGGCTATGCTGAAGGAGTGACCGCATTTAGCTGCTTGCGCATGCTCAAACATACGCTTTACACCAGGCAATCCCAAGTTATTGAGATCTGTAAATCTTGCCAATTCATTCATCGTTTTAATCGTGTTTTTTATTGGGAATGTAAATATAAAGTCTGCATTGTTAGGTGTTATGTATTCATAATGAATAGCTTCACCGCCACGAAGCTGCGCATCATGAGGTAAAAAAGTCAGCGGTATATTTAAACTACATTGGTTTTCAGTGAGTTTATGGTGTTTGTATACTTGAATGTCGGTTGTTAGTTTGAGTCTGTAATTAGTATCAACGCCATTTGGGATCAGCATATTACCTTTGAAAGAAGATGCGTCTCCTGCATTTAAACGCCTTGCTTCGTCGATGTTTAAGCAATAAAACTCTTTTAGGAGTATATCAGTGGTAGTACTCCCTTCTATAGACAATAAAGATTTAAAAGGTGTTAGCCATGCCTTTAAAGAAATATTTTGTGGGATCAAGGTGCCAGAATTATGCAGGTATTGGCATAAATGAGCAAAAATAAAAACTTGGGGTTCTCGCTTTAATAGCGCTGTCATAGTTTCTGAAATAATGATGTCAAATTGCTGAGAGGGGGGCGCTTGCCAGCAAGTTGCGTCATCACACGTAATTGCAACAATGTTTTGGGTGATTGAAAAGTGCTTTACTAGCTTTTTAATTGCACTGATGTTTTCTGGATGAATGTCAATGAGTGTGACTTTTATACGTGAGTTTGTGGCAAGACCTAAATAAGGAATAAGTAACGTGCCATAAGGACCTGTACCGGCATAAAGAACATGAATATCATCAGTCGTTGCTTTTAAACGTTCTTCAATAGCGAGTTTAACACCTTGCATAAAGATTTGCGTACGAAGAGTTTCTTCTATGCATTTAGCTGCTTGTACGGGAGAAATTGCAACGCCTTGGGATGTATTTTCATCATTCCAGTCATTCATATCTAAGTCAGTTGAAATAGACGTAATATTCCCTAAGTAATTTTTTAAATCGTTGATAAAAGGCTTCATCAAGCCCGCATCGGCTGGCTCATTTAGCAAATGTGTAATCGCATTGCGGTATCTGTTCAGTAACTCACTATCCATATCACTCTCTGTATTTAGCTACAAAAATCGTTGCTTGCAATAATATAGCACTCTATTCTAATTAAGTTTAGTCAGCGTTAAGAAATCAATTTAAGGTGTTCTAGTTGTCTGAAATCAGGCAAGAAAAAGGAGTTATTATGCAAAATGAGTTGATAGCAAAAGTGCCACCTCCGCACACAATAACGCAGAATACACTTCCTTGTTATAAAGAAACTGGGAGCTTAGGCCTATTTCAATTAAAGCGAATGTGGCACAAAGCACAGTTACAAAAACAAGGCTGTGCGGATAAAAAAATAATAGAAGACGAATGGTCGCTTGATGTCATGATAATGGACACTCTAGGCTTAGGGCTCACACCGACTATAGAGTCTATTTTTGCGAGTGATAGTTTTTTCGAATTTGAAAGTTGGGTAAAAAAAACGCATGGTAGAGCTATTTCAAACGCAAAAATAAATCAGCTTAATAAAAACATTGTTTCATTTTTTGAGAAAGCAGACATAAAAAATGAAACAGTATTAGTAGAGACGCCTCGTTACTCTATTTTAACGCCACTGCAGTGGCAAAGCTGGGATGATAATGGTTATGTTATTATTCCAGCGTTGGTGCCAAAAAAATTATGTGAAGACGTTTGTAATATGCTTTATGAACGTTTAAAAATGGATAAAAACAACCCCGCTTCATGGTATAGCTGTCATGCGCTTAAACAGGGGGTTATGGTACAAATATTTAATGATATAACCATGCAAGTTATACGCTCTCTTCCTCAAGTTCGAGATGTTTTTGAGCAACTTTGGGGAAGAGAAAACTTAATAGTAAGCACTGATAGGATTAGTTTTAATCCACCGCAGACAGAAAGTTGGCAGTTTCCTGGGCCAAATCTTCACTGGGATATAAACTTTAATAAACCACTCACCTTTGCAACGCAAGGGTTGTTGTACCTTACTGACGTTGCCGCTGAGCAAGGTGCGTTTAGTTGTGTACCTGGCTTTCATAAAAAAATAGATAACTGGCTAGCTAACTTACCTAAAAATACTAATCCACACTCTTTTAATTTCGATAAATGCCTCAGCACTCCATTAGCGGCAAAAGCAGGTAGCTTAATTGTTTGGCGACATACATTACCGCACGGTAGTTGTCCAAATAAGGGAAGTAGACCTCGTATTGTACAATATATAAACATGGCTCCATTAAAGTAAGTAGCTAAAGACTCGCTATGAGTAATAAACAATGCCGTGTAATAAAGTGTAATATTTTTTACAGCAAGTTTGTGGCATATTGTTTTTTATAAATGCCATTTAATCAATGGTTTAGTAATTTCTTCTTAGTTTATTATTTAAAGTAACTATTATTGATATTTATGCAAAAATAATTGCGTTCTAAGCCTTGTGGGTTAAAATGTTAGCTGAATGTAGTATTAACGAATGAAGGTTTTACATGGCAATCAAAATTCAAGGAAATGCTTAATTATGAAAACATATAGCTCTCATCCTAAAGCGTGTTTGGAATATGCAGAGCCCCACATTGATGAGCTATTAAAACATTCAATACGTACCCAGCTTGAGTCTCTTCTAAAATCTAAATTAACAACTGAACAACGCCAGCAAGTTTTGCAAAAAAGCTTTATTGATACAATGACTTTGGTATTGAGCAATACGCAAGTCGAACACCTTCAATTAGTGAACGCTTTTGAGTCTATGTATGATCATGCAGTGCAATCAATGGCATTAGCACAGCTCAGCCAGGAGCAGTTAACGCGGCAATATGTCTCAACATCCGGTTTAATTATGTCTCCCCACAACTGCAAACACACCATAAAAGATGTATATCGCATTCAAGGTTATGCACGTGGGATTGATCAAGCGATAGAAAGCAAGCTTAAGCACTCATCTTCCATCACCATTTTATACCCCGCCTGTGGCCCATTTGCACCGTTGCTGCTGCCTTTGTTGAGTTACTATAAAGAGAGTACTAAATTTACGTCAAAGCAGGTCAACGTAATTTTGGTAGATGTACATCCTGGCGCAATATTATCTTTGCAGCAGTTAGTTAAAGATTTACAACTTGACGATTATGTTTTGCGAATTGAAGAAGCTGATGCTACTCAGTATCACCCTACTGAGTCGATAGATATTCTTGTGCTAGAGGCAATGCAGCATGGCTTCACGAAAGAAGGGCAGCTAAGTATTGCCAAACATCTGGTGCAATTTTTAACCATTGATGGTTGGATGATCCCACAAAATGTCTCAGTGAAAGGCATGATGGTGATAGGAGAAACCGAGTTTAATCAACAATGGAAAGATGTAGATTACAGTCATTCGATCACTATTAATAAAAGCGCACAGCAAGATAGAGTTGAACTCGGTGAAATTTTAAGCATTAACAAATCAACGTTGTTAAATATGCAGGAACTTGAGCTGCAGGACGGCGTAAAAGTTATTCCTGCAAATCAAATAACTTTACCCAGTGATATTCAAGATATGAATAAACGTATTTTCGCTATTTATATGCATATCAACACATTTGCTGATGAGAGTGTTGGTCAGTATGACTCAGGTATTACACACCCAAGGCCTGATATGACATTTTATATAGACGTTAAACCCAGAGATATTGAACACACTCATTTTGTTGCCAATAGCGGTGATACTGTGCAGTTTTATTATCAATTAACTGGTTTGCCAGGATTTATTTCCGCAAAAGTTTAAAAAGGAGCATTTATGCGAGGTAAAATAGCCTTCTTTACTGGCAGTACATTCTCAGTACCCGCTATACAATCTCTTATTCAATTAAATAAGTTAGCGTGTGTTGTGCTGGTGGAGCCGCAAGGTAACCCTGACCTTCTACAGCTTACAGCGCTCTTAGAGCAATCCAACGTGCCTATGGTACAGTATTCATCATTTGATGAACTTAAAGTCATCTCAGAGTTAGATGGATATCAAGCGGGAATAGGTATCGTTTATTTATTTAGGCATAAGTTGAGCGAGCGTATTATTAGCTTTTTTAGTGGAGACATTTTTAATTTACATCCCAGTGAATTGCCCCGCTACCGAGGCCCACTGCCATTGTATTGGCAAATAAGGCACGGAAAAACACAATGCGTATTAACACTTCATCGGCTCACTAAATATGTTGATTCAGGGCCTGTTGTAACTAGTCAAACAGTAGATATTCATCCATTTGATACATTGCAGAGTTTATCTCATCAAATTTCTCAAGTCGTACCCGCTGTAATTAACACGCTATTAATTCAGTTAGAGAGTAACGCTATTGTCAGTACTGAACAATCTACTATTGAGAATATGCCATCAGCGCCCTTTTTTAGTGAACAAGATTTACTTATTGATTGGCGAACTCATACCTCAGAAAACATAGTGTGTATGGCTCGAGCTGGTAACGTTGATTTCGGTGGTGCCAGAATACAGCTAGAAAATAACTTGTTTCAATTGTTGCAAGCAACGCAGTTGAAAACTGAATATTCTGGTATTAATGCAGGGACTGTCATAGAGGTCAGTATGATGGCTGGCTTACTCATAAAAAGTATTGATGGCGCAGTACGTCTAGATATCATTGCAACTCCTTATGGGGTTTTTGACGGATATAAATTTGCAACATTATACAACTTAGATGCGGGTACAAGTTTTCATCAAACAACACAAAGAACATTATAAAGTTTTGGTATTGCTTAATTGATAGGAATTTTATGGATTCGAATTGGTGTTTTCTCTCTGTTTTCTAACTATGCATTGTTTAATGTAGAGGATAATAAAATGAACGTTAAGATATCGATTTTTAATAATTACGCCTATGACTTAGTTTTAGCCTCATATTGCAATGGTACATTGCCATCATTGGTTTCGAATGATTTGGTGACGGTGATTTAGCGTAAAAGGCGCGCGAGGTAGTCAATGTAAATAGCGGCGAATGTGTCATTTTAGAAATACCGGGTTTAAACAGTGTTCTGATCCAACATCTGGGCACTGACAAACTTATTGACTGCCATGACCGTTTTTGTATGTCGCTCGACGAGTTCGATTTGTGCGAGCAGTCCGTATTATTAAAATGTGCTAATAAAGAGGCTTACTGGTGTTTTGCTAATGAAGTTGAAACTGCAGAACTTAAAATGAGTGTAAATTTACTGTGCACAGTATGCATCGACAGTGAATAGACGGAGCTGTTAGGGCTACCTCTTTACCTGAATTTTATATTTTCGCATCCGATGTTTCAGTAGTTAATTAGCATAAATGAATAATTAAATTGAGAATTGAGTTAATCGTTAAGTATCAGTACTTTTTACAATAACTAAGTAAATGAAGGAATTAATTATGTCTACTGAATCATTTATAGGGTCTATGGTGCCTTTTGCAGGTACTTTTGCTATTCAAAACTTTACACCGTGTCAGGGCCAACTTATAGCAATTGGGCAATCACAGGCTTTGTATTCATTATTAGGAACTACTTTTGGTGGTGACGGGCGGACGACCTTTGGGGTGCCTGATTTAAGGGGGCGTTCACCTATTGGGCATGGACACCGCCCAGGAGGAGGCAGCTATAGTCTTGGTCAAATGGCAGGAAGTGAAATGACGGCGTTGAGTGCTGATAATTTAGCTCAACACAGTCATGCCGCAACTTTTACACCTACTGGTGGGGGAAGTGTAGGTGGTAACTTTCAAGTAGCGACAAACGGAGCGAATAATACGACTCCTGATGCCGATAGCTATTTAGCTGTTGCAGCAAGTTCTATTTACTTTAAACCGTCGGGCTTTGCTCCAGCTACATTGACTGATATTAAAGGGTTAACTGTTGATAGCGGAACCAGCTCTGGAGGGGCCGTTACGGTAGAGAATACTGGCCGTGGGGAGGCGTTTAGCATTTTGAACCCCATCATTGCGATAAATTGGTTAATGACTACTGATGGAATTTACCCTGCACGTAGTTAATAAATAAAAGATTGTTAGCATATTTTACACAACGTATGCTTTTTTATAGATAATAATTTTAGTTTAGTAAGGAATATCATGAGGTTGGATTTAATTATCCCTGCACTTGAAATCATCAATACATCTTTAATTAATAAAGATATATCAGGGTTTACATTAATGGGTTTTATAATTTGTGGCATATTGCGAAGAGTAACCACGCACAAAACAAGTCAGAGGTTATTGAATTCAGCTTCTATTCAAACCAACACTTATACTGCTTTTCGAGTTGAAAATTTACTCAGGGGAATTCGAAAGCACTCACTGTTTAACAAAAATATAATTAAACGTTTTATAGAAATTATATGCTCCCCTTGTGTGCAAATCATCACACCTAACTTACTATTTATAGAGACTAATTATGAAGTTAAATAAAATAGCTTCGGCATGTGCAGCCGCAGGTTTATCTGTCCTTACCTTGTCTTCTCATGCGGTATTGGCAGCACAGAAGACGATTGATTACACCGCAGGCTCAGGTGCAAGCCTTAGCGATGTTAGAGATGGCTCAAATGGAGTGAGTAATGTAATATTAGACACTGCAGGGGATTTAACTTTTATATTAGATGCAGGTGAGGCGAGTGCGTTTACGGGATTTAACGATTGGAGAATTTCTAATGGTATAGGCACTATTTCTACCACCATGCTAGATAATACATTTACCAACGAACCAAGCAGAGGCGTTAAGTTTTATAGCAGCGGTGGAGAAAACTTTAGTTTTGATGCGATAAAGTTTAATCAGCAAACAGAGACGACGGGCAATCACTTTATTAAGTTAACGGGTCATTCTGATGGCTCCTCAACTGTAACAGTGACGATAACACCCGACAATGCGGGGGTTAATAATGAATTTACATTGAGTCGTTCATCTCACTTTACTAATGCACTTTGGCAAGATGTTGATGCCGTAACGATAGAGTTTCCACATAATAACCCTGACAATTCAATTAAATATGATGGCCGCTTTGCGATTGTTGATATTGTGGTTGACGATGCTGTTGCATCAAACTCCGCCCCAGCTGTTGATTTAAATGGTGGGATTCCAGGTACAGGGAGTTTTTCGGCGTTTACTGAAGGCAGCCCTGCTACCGTGATTGCACCCGATGCTGAAGCCGGTGATAGTGATGGCGACTCAATAACAACAATAACCGTTGCATTAACAAATGATCAAGATGGCGCCTCAGAAGGTCTTAATGTATCTGCCAGTGCGCAAAATGCACTGAGTGGAATTAGTGGTGCATCAGATATTAGTTTACAAGATACAATTTCTATTACAGGTGCAACTGCAACAACGGCTGAAGTTACCACTTTCCTTAAAGCAATCACGTATAACAATACCAGTTCGTCGCCCAACACAACTTCGCGGACAGTATCAGTTGTTATCAATGATGGCACTGAAAACAGTACTAGCCGTACCGCGACAATTTCAGTGGCTAATCTTACAGCAGCTAGCTCTACAGCAGCGGGTTTTAGCACCTTAGATGGTACAAATTTAAATCCGGCAATAACGTTTAGTAGTGACTCCGAAACATTAACGATAAGCAATCCATCACATATTACAGGTTCAGTGGCTGATGGTGGTACTGGTACAGATACCATTCACGTTCCGACTGGATCCGATTTAACGGCTTTTACTACATTAACAGGCTTTGAAACATTATCAGTGCCTAGCAGCGCTACTTTAACGCTAAGTGAAGCGCAGCATGAGCAATTTACAACGATTTCGGGGAGCGGAGCTCCTGTCTTTACGATTACAGCAGGCAGTGGGGGCGATGCAAATTTAACGGCAAATAGCGCGATTGTAACATACGTTTTAAATACACCCATTGCATTAACGCTTGTAGACAGAGACCAGTCTGTTACAGGTAGTAATTTAGCTGATTCAGTCGATATTTCTAACTTTGCGTACAGAGGAACCCTCGATGGTGGGGATGGTACTGATACACTTCTACTTATCGATGGTGCAAGTATAGCCGCTGCGACAATCTCAAACTTTGAAACACTTAATTTGAGCGGCGGTGGATCTCTGACTATGAAAGTAGCGCAGCATAACGCGTTTACTACAATCACAGGCTTAGGCACTGATCAAATTACCATTTCAGACGCAACTAATGGTTTAATTGCTGCGAATGATATTGAAACGTATGTACTCGGTAGTGCAAACACAATTGCCTTATCAAATGGCTCACAAAATATAACCGGCAGCACAGGCAATGATACGGTAAATATTGCAGGTTTAACGGTTACAGGTACACTCAATGCAAATGGTGGTACCGATACATTAAGCATGGCAACAGGTGCCGACACCACAAGTGCTACAGTGTCTAGTTTTGAAAATTTAACCCTCGCAGCAAACTCATCGGTGGCTTTATCTGCAGCGCAAGTGGGTACATTTACAGGTGCGATTACAGCGCCAGGCGCTGAAACGATTACGGTTTCGGGTGATGGTAACTTTACAACACTTAGCAATATTGAAGCGTTTAACGTTGGTGATGATTCAACAAATACACGAACAATTACGTTAGGTTCTTCGTCTGTTAATGTAACAAGCGCATCAACAACCGACGCAAATACGTTTGATGTCAGTGGATTAACGTTTACTGGCACAATAACAGGTGAAGCAAGCGTTAACGATACGCTGTCTATCAGTAATACGGGAGATATTACCGCTGCAACAGTTTCCAATATTGAAAACCTAACACTTAGCAGTGGTGCAAGGGTTTCAATGACGCGTTCGCAACATGCAGGTTTTACAGGCACTATATCTGCAATAGGTTCTGAAACAATTGATGTTTATGGCGATGGTGATTTTTCTACTTTCAGTGATGTTGAAACTTACAACGTATTTGATGACTCTTCAAACAGTAGAACAATTACGATAGTCTCAGCGACTCAAAGTATAATAGATAGATCTAGTAATACAGCGATGACCTTTGCACTTGGTGGCGCTGGGTTTAGTGGTTCATTAACCTCAGAGCTAAATGCTGCAGATAAGGTGAGTGTCACTGACGGTGCTGACGTGACTTCTGGCTCATTCTTTAATATTGGTACATTAAGCTTAGCCTCTACAGCGACAGTAGCAATTGATGTTAATAATATTAATGATTTTAATACTGCCATTACAGGCTCTGCTGGCGCTGATACGCTAAAACTTATGGATGGTGGTATTTTTAATTTTTCCAGCACCACGGTATCGGGTATTGAAAATCTGGCAATCGGCACTAATAGCAACACGACTATCACCTTAATCGATAATTTTAATACTGATGCTGGCGTTGTGTCTTTTTCTAATGCTAGCGGCAGTGCAATTACAGCCGCAGTGACCCTAGATGCAAGTGCATTTAGCGCCGACATTTTAATAATGACCTCATCAGATTTTAATGGTGATGATATACTCAAAGGCGGTACAGGCGCTGATACTTTACGCCCAGGCACTGGTATAGATACGTTAACAGGTAACGCAGGTAATGATAATTTTGTAGGTAGCTCATCTCAATTATCAGGCGATACCATTACCGATTTAGCCGCAGGCGATCGTATTACTATTACTGGTATCACAGGGCTTTCAGCCAGTAACGTGCGTTTTAATGGCACGAGTACATTAGAAGTAGATACCAACGCCACCGATTTTAATATTTCTGAACTGACTCTTTCACTTACTAATGCGCCTGGCAATGATTTAGCCTTTACGGTTGCTGATAGCGGCTCAGATTCCGTTATTACATTTATTTCAGCAAACTCAGCACCTACATTTAGTTCGCTTAATGGCGGCGCTACATTTATCGAAAATGGCAGTGCAGTGATAATAGATAGCGATATGACAATTGCAGATGCAGAGCTTGATGCACTTAATGGCAACGCTGGGGATTACAATAATGCTAGCTTGACTATTCGACGACGCGGCGGTGCGAGTGCCGAAGATCGATTTGGTCATTCGGGGCTATTAGGGACGTTAACTGAAGGCAATACATTTAGTTACAATGCTAATAATATAGGGACTGTTACCACAAACTCGGCAGGCACTTTAACGCTAACATTTAATAGCAATGCTACTTCTGCAATCGTAGATTCTGTTGCGCAAGCAATTACCTACGCCAATAACTCAGATATTCCTCTAAATGCAACTGTGCTTGACTATACCTTTAATGATGGAGTCGTAGATAGCACAGGTACTAATCAGGCGTCAGTTACTATTACCTCGGTTAACGATGCGCCTACGGTATCAGCAGTGGGGGCTAATCCAACCTTTACAGAAAATGGCTCAGCAGTGGGGATTTTCTCTTCAGCTTCTATTAGTACGGTTGAGAGTGGGCAAGATATTGAACAAATATCACTAACAATAACTAATGTAAAAGACACGGGTCATGAGTTCCTTCAATTTGGCACCGATCTTATCAACTTAGAGCATAATGCATCGGGCACGTACTCGGGGGCCGTTAATTTTAGCTACGTGGTCTCGTTAAGTGGTTCAACAGCAACGGTAACGGTTACCGCAACCGATTCAGCTGCGGTGTGGCAAAACTATGTGCCGTTTTTACAATATAAAAACACCAGTGAATCACCAACCACCGATAATAGAGTTGTTACACTTACATCAATAAAAGACAGCGGCGGCACCGCTAATGGTGGCGCTGATAGAGCAATTGGCAGTTTTGGATCCTCTACAGTTAGCGTCGTGGGTGAAAACAATGCACCTACTGATATCAACCTTTCAAGCTCTACGATTAGTGAATCAATTGTTGGTGCCGGTGCTGATGTTGGATTATTAACAACGACTGATCCCGATTCGAGCAGTCATACTTATTCGTTAGTTTCATCAACGTCATTGGCTGCGGGCAGCTGTACTGCAAGTACAGGCAATAGCTCTTTCCAAATCAATGGCAATACGTTAGAAACAAAAGCCGCATTGCCACTGGGTATTTACACTGTTTGTATACAAACAAACGATAGTGCTGCGACCTTGAAAAAATCATTTGCTATTACCGTAACTGAAGCGCCTAAACCAACTAACCCTGAAATCAGTGGCGCACCAGTAACAAAAGTAAACCAAGGTGAGGCTTATAGCTTTACACCAACAGCAACGGATCCACAAAATAAAGCACTGACGTTTAGTATTGCTAATAAGCCAAGTTGGGCGAGTTTTAGTAGCGCGACGGGTAATTTATTGGGTACTCCCGTTAAAACTGACGTAGGGCTCTACCCTAATATCGCCATTACTGTGAGTAACGGTAGCGAGCAAGCAAGCTTGCCACCTTTCAATTTAGAAGTGGTATCAACAAATAGTGCTCCGGTTGCGTCGAATTTAAGTTTAGAGCTTGATGAAGATTCTAATATCAGTTTTTCCCCTGATATTACGGATGTGGACTCAGATACGTTGACAATTAGCGCTGTGTCGCAGCCTCAATTTGGTACATTAACCAAACAAGCCAATACATTCACGTATACACCTAATGCAAATTATTTTGGCCCTGATAGTTTTAATTATCTTGTAGATGATACAAAGGAAAAATCTGCTATTGCCACGGTGAACTTTACGGTAGCTTCTATTAATGATGCGCCAATTGCCAATCCAGATAGTTATTCATTAAATAGCAACGCTGATAATAGCTACCCACTTGATGTGCTAGTTAATGATACAGATGTTGATGACGATGAATTAGTTATTGTTAGCGCCAATGCAAGCGTGGGGTCGGTGCGAATTGAAAATGGATCGCTGATTTATCAGGCTCAGGCAAGCACTAAAGGGGCTATTCAAATTAACTATTTGATTGAAGACCCTGATAAAGAAACAAGTAGAACAACAGCAACATTAACGTTAAATAATCAAGCAGACAATGTGCCAACGATCGAAACGCCGGCTGATATTGATGTTAATGCAAAAGGGTTGTTTACTAAGGTCAAGTTAGGTGTCCCTTCGGCAACGGATAGCGAAGGTAATAAATTAGCGGTTTCATTAGTTAACCCAAGTTTGTTGTATGCGCCAGGTAAGCATTTAGTTTACTGGAAAGCTGTAGACAGCAGCGGGCTTGAAGCAATCGCAACGCAAAATGTAAACGTGAGTCCGCTTATTTCGCTTAGTAAAAATAGCGAAATAGCTGAGAATAAAACACATAGCTTTAATGTGTTTTTAAATGGTGAAGCACCAAGTTATCCAGTGACCATTGCCTATGAAGTATCGGGTACTGCTGATAGCTCTGATCATGATTTAGTGTCGTCAGAGTTGGTTATTAACAGTGGCACGCAGGGACAAGTTAATTTTACAACGTATGCAGACTCCGAAACGGAAGGCAATGAAACCGTTGTAATTACACTGGCAGATACACTAAATTTAGGTGCGAAGTCTTCAGCAACAATCACTATTGTTGAAAATAATGTAGCACCTACTATTAGTACCAGTATTACACAAGGTTCTCAACAAAGATCACTTGTTACCATAGGTAATGATCTTGTCACGATTAAAGCTGTTGCTCAGGATGCAAATCCGAACGATAACGTAACGTTAAAGTGGGTATCAGAGGATAATAAACTTCTTAATACAAGCGCAAATGAAAACGAATTTGTTTTTTCAACACAATCACTAACTCCTGGTATTTATAAAGTAACGGTAACAGCGCAAGACTCTGGCGAGCCAAGTCTCTCAACAACAAAAGATGTTTACGTTGAAGTATTAACCTCACTTGAGGCGCTAGGGCAGGAAGATTCCGATGGTGACCTTATCCCAGATGCACAAGAAGGTTACGGTGATAGTGACGGTGATGGCATTCCTGATTATTTAGATGCAATTAGTGAATGTAATGTCATGCAAGAACAAGTTAAAGACAGTGATAAGTTCTTAGTAGAAGGCGAGCCGGGCGTTTGCGTTAGAAAAGGGGTTACAGTTTCACAAAATGCAACGGGCGGTGTTCAGTTGCTTGATAGTGAATTACCTGAAGATGAAGGCGCGGTAAATACAGGCGGACTATTTGATTTTATCGCAACAGGTTTACCTAATGCTGGAGATACTTACAGCATAGTAATACCGCAAAGAAAACCAATCTCACAAAACTCTGTTTACAGAAAATTAAAAGAGGGACAGTGGATTGATTTTGATACATCAGGTGACAACCAATTACTCTCTACAGCGGGTGAACCTGGCTATTGTCCTCCACCAAGAAGCAGTGAGTGGGCGCAAGGGCTTACTGAAGGCGCTTGGTGTGTGCAATTACAAATTGTTGATGGTGGCCCTAATGATGACGATGGCAAAGCGAATCGCTCAATAGTCGACCCTGGTGGTGTTGCAATTGTTCGCACATCGAACCAGCTTCCTGAGGCTAATCAAGATGAGATAACAATTGGTGCAGGGGAATCAACGACTATTGATGTATTAAAAAATGATACAGATATGGACGGCGATATACTTACTTTAAGCGGCGCGACGGCTGATTTTGGTGATGTAAGTATTGTTGATGAGCAGTTACTGTATACCCCACCAGCTGGATTTGTTGGTGTTGCGATTATTGAATATAGTATTAGTGATGGCAAAGGGGGCACATCAAACAGCCAAGTTAAAGTTAACTTAGTTATAAATAATGCACCAACAGCTGTTTTTGATTCGGCAACAACCACAGATAACACATCGATAGAAATAGATGTACTTCGTAATGATTCAGATATTGATGGTGATGAATTATTTGTCGTTAATGCAGTTGCAGCTCAAGGCACAGTAACAATTAACATTAACGGCACTTTACAATACACACCTAAAAGCGGCTTTGACGGTGTTGATATTATTGATTACACAATAAAAGATAGCAAAGGTGCAAAGTCTACAGCACAAGTAAAAGTGACGGTTAGCGCTGTTAAATCAGTGGCCATCACTAATAAGTCATCAGGAGGAAGTATGGGAGGTTTGGGTTTATTACTGATTTCAGTACTTGTTATTAGTCGAAGAAGGTCAATGCTTCCAAGCTTTGCAATAGTAACGACCAGTTGCTTAATTAGCACCAGTGCAATGGCTGATACATGGTCGTTTGAGGCCACGCTAGGTGAGTCTAAAGCAAAGCATTCTTTAGTAACTAAGGACAACAAGGCTAATTTAGTTTCTATTGATGATACTGATACTAGCTGGTCAATTGGCGCTTATTATGACCTGTCACCCAATTGGGAAGTCGCTATAAGATATATTGATTTAGGTGAAGGTCGAGCCGATTTAACTGCCCAAACAGTGAAAGCTGATGCAGATAAATTACATCAAGATTATTCACGCTTTGTACCGGTGTTACCAAAAGGGGTGGCAGCTGAAGTAGGTTACCGACATATGCTTGCTGAATCTTTAAGTACAAAGGTATTTTTAGGCGCTTATCGTCATCAGTATAAAAGACAAAGTAGCATCACGGATGGAGCTCGCTTAGAGTATAAAGAACACGCTACGAAACCTTATATTGGTGCCGCTTTAGGTTATTCGGTTTATAAACAGACTGAATTATTACTAAAGTATACTTATTATAAAGTTTCAAAAAATGATGTAAGTGAGTTATCAGCGGGGATAAAAGTACGCTTTTAAGTTGATGCGTAGTGTGATCAGCGCCGCTATTAGCGGCGCTGAGCCACATATTTTTAAAAAGTATCACTAAGTTGTTTTGTTTCTATTGAAGATTCCTCAGTTCGTGGTATGTTTCTCGCAATCAAAAAAATAATAGGAATTCACCCATGCCAAAGGCGAGTGATGTTAAAAAGGGTACTGCCATTGATTTTAATGGCCGAGTTTTAGTTGTAAAAGATATTGTACGTTCTGTTCCACAAGGCCGTGCTGGTGGCAGCTTATACCGTATGCGTTTATACGACGTAGTAACGGGCAGTAAAGTTGACGAAACATTTAAAGACAGTGATATGTTAACGCTTGCCGATTTAACACGCCGTGAGGTGATGCTTTCTTATGTTGATGGCGACGAGTATGTATTCATGGATAATGAAGATTACACGCCATATAACTTAAACAAAGACGCGATAGCTGAAGAGATTCAGTTTGTTAATGAAGAAACACAAGGCGTACATGTGATTGTGATTGATGGCGCACCTGTAGGGCTCGATCTTCCTTCAAGTGTTGAACTGGTCGTTGAAGAGACTGACCCTTCTATTAAAGGTGCCTCTGCCAGTGCTCGCTCTAAGCCTGCACGTATGTCTACTGGCCTCAATATTTCGGTTCCAGAGCATATTTCAACAGGTGACCGTATCCGTATAAATACTGTTGAGCATAAATTTATGGGCCGTGCTGAAAAGTAGCTCACTTAAGTGAACATGTTTTTAACAATATTGATATAAGCTATAGATTGTAGTTTTAATAGCCGAGGTTTTATTATCTCGGCTTTTTTATGTCATGAGTTTATTGCTTTAAATTTGGTCAAATAGACGTTAAAATACTCGCCTTATTTTTAAGTGATGTTATACCAAGCGGCATAAATCTTTGATCAATTTAACGAATTAAATTGCACTATAAGGTCGTTAAAAATTTTTTATTTAGAACAACTAGATACAAAAATTTTTGCCTAGTTCTAGCGTAATTTTCTTAACGTTAATAAGACC
>NZ_PNDU01000130.1:0-7604 GCF_005886635.1 Pseudoalteromonas sp. S558
GCGATGAATAATGATTCATTGATACACACCAACCTCTATTTAATGGTTAAATATTAAGCGCGACAACTAGTCTGACAGAGAGGGATAAGCTGTAACTAGCCTTAATGACTATTACAGCTTTACAATGTTTTTAAAAATTAAAATATTTATTTAAGAAAAGCTAAAAAGCCTCGTTCATAGCGGCTCAAGCACTTTGTTTTACGCGGTAATTTTAAGCTTTCTCTAAACTGCTGCTGAGCTTCATTATCTTCTTTACATAACTCAATGAGGTTTGGATGAATATATGAATTACGCGCAATTGCTGGGGTATTTCCTAAATTACTCGAAACAACATCTAGCAGCTCTTTAAGATCAACCTTACCATTTGCTTTGTACAGCGTCTCAAACGCTAATACACTGGCTCGCCAAGTTCTAAAGTGCTTTGCACTAAATTGCTCCCCCATAACACGCTGAATAAAATTATTTACCTCTCGTGATGTCACATCCGTGCGTTGAGAGCCATCAACATACTGAAATAAGATCTGTCCAGGTAAATCTTGTAGATCTTCGATAATAGAACTTAATATTTTGTCGGTTATATTTACCTCTCTGACCTTTCCTGACTTCGCTTTATACTTTAAGCGAATTCTTTTTCCCGTTAGCTTTACATGTCGATTACGCAATGTTGTTGCACCAAAGCTATTATTCTTGTTGGCATTTTTTTTCGAACCAATACGCAGGGCCCCTAGATCCATTAATCTAATAACAGCGGCTAAAGTACGTTCGTAATCGAGTTCATTCCCCTGTAGGCACTCCGCCAGCTTTGCTCTTAATAGCGTAAGCTTATTGCCAAATAATGCACATGCTTCAAACTTTTTAAGCTCTTGTTGCTCCCTAAACTCGGGATGGTATAGGTACTGTTTTCTTCCTTTTGTGTCGTACCCTGTTGCTAGAATATGCCCATTTTCCTCAGGGCAAAGCCATACATCTTTATAAGCAGGTGGAAATGCCAAGGTATTTAACCTAGTGATTTCTTGTTTTATCGTTATTTTGTTACCTGCTGGATCATAATAAATCCAGCTTTTATCATCTCGCTTTCGGGTTATTCCCGGCAAGTTATCATCAACGTAAATTAACTTCATTTCAGCCCTTCAAACATGTAAAAACCGCGTAAGTAATAAAAAGCTAATATCCACGAACCTATTTAAATCCTACTGCTGCAAATAATAATGACTGTCCAACGTATTAATAAACTTATCTGTAGATATATTTTTGAACTCTTCCTAGAACAATACGATACCCATTAATAAACATTTCTTACTACGTTCTATAACTAAATTACGCACAATTAATTTAAGAAAAAATTAATGAGAAAAGAAGCAAAAATAAGTGATTATAAAAGTATAAAGTGAGCAATTTAATACCTATAACTTTTAGCCTAATTTAAGTAACAAAGTTGCTATTCTTATGTAATAACTCCTATATTAGATATATAAACACAGGAGGAAACGATGATAAAAGCACAAACCCCTCAAAATGAAGAATCAAGACTACAAGACTTGTATGAGTATGAGATCTTAGATACTGAAGCCGAAAAAGTATTTGATGATTTAACTCAACTTGCTTCTGATATTTGTGAAACGCCCATATCGCTTATTAGTTTAGTCGATCCAGAAAGGCAGTGGTTTAAATCAAAATATGGCATAGAGGTAGATGAGACTGAGAGGGATATTGCATTTTGCTCTCATACAATACTTCAAGATCAAGTATTCGAAATTCAAGACGCACTACTTGACGAGCGTTTTCACGATAATCCTCTCGTTATGGGTGAGCCAAACATACGATTTTATGCAGGAACGCCACTGGTTACTCCAAAAGGCAGCACAATTGGGACCTTGTGTGTTATCAGTGACAAGCCAAAAAAACTAAACGCCAGACAAGTTAACGCCTTAACTATACTTGGCAAAGAAGTAATTGCACAACTTGAACTAAGAGCAAACAATAAAAAACTTACTGCATCACTTGAAAAACAAAAATTATATAATAAAAAACTAGAAGAACTAAAAAAAGAAGCCGATATAGCGAATACTTTAAAAGGCCAATTTTTGGCTAATATGTCACACGAGCTCAGAACTCCCCTACATGGAATTTTGAATTTAGCTGAATTTGGACTAACTGAGCTTACCAGCATAGAGAAAGACAACGCTTTAAAAAGTATATTAAATTCTGCAAATTTATTATCAAGTATTGTTAATGATATTTTAGACTTTTCAAAAATTGAAGCTGGCAAATTGGATATTGAAAATATTAATTTTAACCTCCATGAAATTATTAACGATGCGGCTCAATCTCTTAAAAAACAAGCAAGTGATAAAGGTATTAAGTTTGTTTTAACTGTAGATGAAAATGTCGCTGTTACCTTAAAAGGTGATCCTATTCGGATCTCTCAAATTTTAAATAATCTATGCTCAAATGCAATTAAATTTACCAAACAAGGTTTGGTAAATTTAAAAGTTTGTGTGAAAAAAAACTCAATAAATACACAAGATATTTTATTTGAAGTTATTGATACAGGAATTGGCATTAGCAAAACCGCACAGCGTAATTTGTTTCAAGAATTTCATCAAGCCGATGCATCAACCTCAAGAAGGTACGGCGGCACTGGCCTTGGCTTAGCAATCTGTGCAAAATTAAGTAGCTTAATGAATGGCAAAATTAATTTTACAAGCCAAGAAGGAGAAGGCTCTGTATTTAGCTATCAACAAAATTTTGAAGTTTCTCAAGCATGTGAAATCATAAAACAGAAAAAAGAAATAACAGATTTACAGGGCTGTACGGTGTTAGTCGCAGAGGATAATAAAGTAAATCAAATTATAGTCAGTAAAATGCTACAAGCTCACAATGCTAATATAGTGATCACCGAAAATGGTAAAGAGTGTGTTGACTATTTTTTCGCTAATTCTGTTGATTTAATTTTCATGGATATTCAAATGCCAGAAATGGATGGAGTAGAAGCGACTAAATTAATCAGATCTAAGCAAACAAACACAGTAACCCCTATTATCGCGATGACCGCCAATACAATGAAGCAAGATATTGAGCATTATCTAGACATTGGCATGGATGGTTATTTAATGAAACCATTTGATAAAGAAAAGCTCAATAGTCTTCTCAATGTATATAACCAAAAAAAAATTACTCTCAAAAATTTAGCAGTTAAAATAAGTGATCCTAATATTTCAAGTCAATTAAAGCTAAACCAAACCTGTAGAGAATTAAAAAGACTCATCCCAAATGCTAATAGAGTCAGTCTTTGGCTATTTAATAACGACTATACGGCAATAAATTGTTTAATGTGCCTTGATGAAAATGATGAGGTAATTCTGGACATGGTTTTAAAGGCTCAGGACTTTCCTGCGTACTTTAACTATATTTTAAGCAACCAAGTACTTGATGCTTCTGATGCAAAAAATAATGAAATAACAAAAGATTTCACTAAAGTATACTTTGAACCCTGTAATGTGTGTTCCTTACTTGATTATATTTTCTTTATCGACAAAAGGCCATTAGGTGTTGTTTGCTGCGAAAGTGTTGGCTCAAAAGTATCATGGACCCATACAGATAAAGAGTCACTTATTAAAATAGCTGATGTAACAACCTTATTTTTATCCAAGCAGCTTAAACTTTTATAAGACTTGTCTATAGCCTGCTTCACCCCAATAAACATAGCGATATAAGGATTGCAAAGATGACTAATCAAGCAACCTATTTTAAATCTTAATAAGCTTTATAAAAAAGCGCATAAACTCGCTTAACTCACCACTTAAAAAGATAGCTTTCGTAAGCGACATTTACAATAAAGCTGCGCTAACCTCAATCCCATAATACGGCAGTTTAGAGCATTACAAAGGCCCGAGCTTAAACTAGGAAAAATCAAAGCGAAGCTATGTCGTGTAATAAAGTGAAATATGTTTATTCCTACTTTGCTGCTACATTTATTTACTCTGCTGATACTTTTTCAGCCCAATTAGTGAGCTTTGTTAAAATTATTTTTAACAGGTGCTTTGTTATATACAGTAGTTAATGTATCTAAAGGATATAAATATGAACTATTCACTTCACCCTTCTGTTGGTGTGGCTAGACTTGGCAATAGCGAAGGCCAATTTTATTTAGCACCGGATAAAATAGGTGGTTTACCCTTTGAAGCCGATGAATGGGGCAATAAAATCGATAGCCCAGTAAGCAACTTTAAGGATTCCAAAGGACAGATCCGAAGACAAGGCCAGCCGTTTAAAATTATTGACGAAGACAATAACGAGCTCACTTTAACAAATGATAATGTAAAAGCGATCACATGGACTGTGCACATTGCGAATAAAAAAGCGGCTTGGTACGAATTCAATGAATTACAAGGTAATCTACTGTTAGGAGATGATAATAGCTACCATAGTCGCGGCACGCCTTTGCGTAATGCAGCTGAGACCAATCGCCACAGCTTAATTATTGATCCAGGACCAAGAACAATATTCGGCGCAAACGCCAAAGCAACCTTTGATAAAACAGGTGCCCCCAATAACTACCCCGTCAGCTTTCCACCACCCCCCTGCCAAGGGACTGAAATTAAATCTTTGGGGGATATATTAACTGATAATGAAGGCCGTTTAATTGTAATTGGTGGCTACGGTAGTGCAGGCGGTAATGAACCACTAGAGTCATACGGTGGTGCTGATACTTGGCATGATGATACGGCCGATGGCACGGTCTATTGCACCATCACCTTTAACGACGGTAAAGAATTAAAACTATCAGCATGGATAATTATAGGATCGCCCGATTTTGCACCAGAAATTGTAAACATTTCTAATTTGAGTGACACTATGTTTGACGTTGCAATTCGAGAGCAAAACCTATGTTCAGAGATGTATAGCAACGGAGAATTTCAACCGTCTTATCAAGCTAACTATTATCGTGATATTGAACCAATAGTTCAGCGTATTAGCCGCTACCAGTGGGTTTCTAACGTTCAATCAATGTCGGCATTCGTGTCAAATATTTTTGACTTTAAAGATAACTCACAAGAGAACAAAGCCAATAGGCAAGCATACTTTAAATATTTCAGAAGGCCGGTCGATCTAGCAACAGTACAACAAACACCACCTTTTGAACAAACCAATCAACAGCTGTTTGAACATGGAGCTGAAGGCCATCTGCCATTAATGCCGATGAATTCAGGCAGTAACTCTGTCAGTAATGCCGAAGATAATATTGTCGATAAGTTTCTAACCTTAACTCAGACTCAATATTTCTTATTAAGCCAATGGGCCAGTGGGAATTTCTCAAATGAAAAACCACCCTCAACCACATCAGCACTAGATAGTTTTGGTGTATTTCAAGCTGACCAAGGCAGTGCTGGTAATTGTGTTGGTTTGCCAATGTGTCCAGGTATTGAAGTCACTTGGAGTTTACAAAATCCGGTAGTTTACGCGGCACCTTATGTTATTAAAGATCAAAGTATGGGCCATGGTTTCCCAAGCGGCTTAACCCCTTCTCGTGATGAATGTGAAGGTGGTGGGTGCCAGCCTGGTGATTTAACCAAACGCATGGCCTGTCCATGGCAGGCTGACTTTTTCAATTGTACGGTTCAAAATGTTAACTTCACTGAGCCAACAATTAATAAAGTCAATGAAGGGACAGAAGAAAACCCGCATATGGTGCCCCTCGTACCTAGTTATTACAGTTACTGGTGGCCACCACAAAGCCCATGGGATGTACTAACAAATCAGTTAGATGATCAATCAGCTACCCATTTACCAGCAGGCCAACAAGTGAACTATGCACGGGGTATTAATAGTTTTGTGCAAATGGTGGAAAATTGGTCTGCACTTGGCTTTATTCGTAATCAAAACGCTCAAGAACCTAATTTCCCGTTCTTTACTGAGACTGAGCGTAACCACCAATTATTCGCTTATAAAGACGTCCCCGTATCTGATATTACCGGAAATCTACAAGATAATGGAACAGATATCCCTGTTTTTTACATTCCAGAAGATGTTAAAAGCCATCTCTCATCTGGCTGCTCTAAAGCAAAAGCATTGCTTAAAGGACTAGAAGAGAAAATGTCTAAACCCATTACGGCGAAACCAGCAGGCAGATCCGTACCACGCAGCGGTACTCGTACAAGACGGTAATTAAGATGATTAATGCACACGAATGTGATGTGCTGGTTGTTGGTGCAGGCCCCAGTGGGGCCTGCACAGCATTAAACTTGCTCAATCACACAGACTTATCAGTAACATTAATAGAAGGGTCTGATCTACAACGACTTCGAATTGGTGAAAGCGTCTCCGCAAGCATTTTTTCGGTATTGGATTATTTGCAAGTCCCAAAATCTAGCTTTGCTCCTAATTGTTTTACTCCCACACAAGGCAATAGTGCATTTTGGGGCAGTGATAAGTCTGCCAATCGGCACGCTATTTTTGCGCCAGATCGAGCAACTTTTCAAGTTAATCGAGAGATATTTGATTTAACACTGCTTGAAAATGTACTAAGCCGTGGCGGCATTGTATTTCCAAGAACTAAAAGCAAAACAGTGACGCAATTAAAAGATGACCGTTACCTTGTTGAAGTTAGTCATCCTGAACGGGGCAAGTTTGAAATAGTTTGTAAATACCTAGTGGATGCTTCTGGACGAAATTCGTCGCTGAGTAAATCTTTAGGTGCATCGGTTACGCAATACGACCGACTAACTGGAGTTGGAGCTTTTTATAAAACAGATACCACATTACTTGAGCAAATTCAGCTTATCGAAAGTGACGAGTTTGGCTGGTGGTATAGTGCAGCCCTATCCGATCGCATTCTTGTTGTTACCTATTTTAGTGACTTCGAGTTAATTTCAAAGATGAAATTAAACCGAAAACAACAATGGCAAAACCACCTCGAAAAGAGTGAGTATATGTCTAGAAGAATAGAAGGTTTACACTTTATTGATGATAACCTATGGATCAGACCTGCGGGAACACACTTTAACCATTTTACGCATATAAAAAACTACTTACCTGTTGGTGATGCTGCCTGTGCTTTTGATCCTATTTCATCAATGGGCCTTGGTTTTGCTATGACCTCAGGTTGCCAGGTGGCAACCATCATAGGCAACTCAACTAGCACTAATGGCTTTAATACAAACAGTCAAACATATCAGCAAGATCTAGCTCGCCAATTTGAGCAATACTTAAATTTAAAGCTGCAGTTTTACAACAAAGAGCAGCGCTGGAGCGATGTATCATTTTGGGCTAAACGGCAGCAACTATAAATCAAGTGACTTAGACAATAACTTAAGAGCGGCTGTCGCTGGCCGCTTTTCTGCAGCATAAATGCCAAACATGCGTACCCTTTAGGTTATTTCAGAGGCGACTAACTCTTTGTTGCATTCACGGATGTAGGTAAGGGGCGTGAGCAGGACCCCGAAGCTTTGCTCGGTTTTTACTTATTCTTACAGGGATGTAAGCCATTAGAGTAACGCAGGAGCAGTTACCGAGCCCACTAGGTTACAAACCTCGCGCCGCGATTAAATCGCCCCTAGATTGAATGAATTTTAATCCACAAAGGCCAACACGCCCTTGCCCGT
>NZ_PNDU01000131.1:0-13467 GCF_005886635.1 Pseudoalteromonas sp. S558
TAGCCCACTAGGTTACAAACCTCGCGCCACGATTAAATGGTCCCTAGTTAGAACAAATTTTAATCCTGAAAGGTCAACAGGCCCTAGCGACGGCTCATAAACGCGAGTTTTTCGATTAGGCTTATGTCTTGCTCATTTTTAAGTAATGCGCCAAACATGGGCATTAAACCGCCTTTTTTTGCTTTATCGTGCAGTGTTTTAGCGTCTATGTCTTCTGCCATTAGCAGTTTAAGCCAGTCGAGTAATTCGCTGGTAGAAGGTTTCTTTTTAAGGCCGTTAGCTTCACGCAGGTTAAAAAACACTTCGAGTGCTTGGCGTACTAAATCTTGTTTAACGTTAGGATAGTGTACGTCAATAATTTGCTGCATTTCATCGCTGCTAGGAAAATCAATGTAATGAAAAAAGCAGCGGCGTAAAAAGGCGTCCGGCAATTCTTTTTCATTATTTGATGTGATGATCACAATAGGGCGCTCTTTTGCGACAATGCGCTCATTAGTTTCGTAAACATGAAACTCCATTTTATCAAGCTCAAGTAGTAAGTCGTTTGGGAATTCTATGTCGGCTTTGTCTATTTCATCGATTAATAATACAGGGCGTTTACCGTTAAGCTCTGCATACGTAAATGCTTGCCAAAGCTTACCTTTAACGATGTAGTTACCAATATTATGTACGCGCTCGTCACCTAATTGGCTGTCGCGCAGACGCGACACTGCATCGTACTCGTATAAGCCTTGCTGCGCTTTAGTGGTCGACTTTATGTGCCATTGAATAAGCTCGGTATCTAAGCTTTTAGCTAACTCTTCGGCCAGCATGGTTTTACCTGTGCCGGGTTCGCCTTTAATTAAAAGTGGCTTTTCGAGCATAATGGCAGCATTTACAGCTTGTTTAAGCGCGCTACTCGCTATGTAATTGTCAGTTGAATTAAATTGCACGGTGTACCCTTGTCTGGTCTGAGCAGTAAGTTATTTTGTTATAATGCCATAGTTAAACGGCAGGTCCAAGGTATGCAAAACGCGGTATGGTTTTACCGTCTTTTTCGATTGTTTCGTTAAACATACTCAATGGGCGCGCCCATATGCCAAATTCACCATAGAGTGCTTGGTAAATCACAAGTTGCTCTTGCGTTTCGCTATGAGTAGCTTGGTATAAAATTTTGTACTGTGGACCTTTATAGTGTTGGTATATGCCTGGTTTGAGGGAAAGTGGTTTTATTGCTGTAGTCATGTTTTGATCTCTTGTATAATTTGGCTTTGCACTTTTAATGCTAACTAATTTGCCAACACTATGAACTATATTTCTTTAGATGATTACAAAAAGGCGTGGGTTTTTCGCCATAAAGACTTACCTGTATCTGATGATGACGCAGCAAAAATTAAACCTATGAGCGACGAGCGCGCGGCTGTACTTTGGACAACCATGGTGAGCCGTGAGTTTGATCACCCTGATTTTTTTGAAGACACTGACTGGTGTGGTCAAGAAAAGAGCTTTAGCCAAGAAGTAGATTGGCAAGATGCGTGGGAAAATGGCGATGCACTTCCACCAGAGAGTATTTTAACTTTTTTAGATTGGGAAGCTAATACCACGGTTTATTTTTGTATGGCGCGCGATAATATTATCGAAACAACCTTTGATGTATTTAAACGCAATTGGCAAAATTTTATGTTTTTAGCTGATGGCAGTTTGTTAATTGGTAAAAAACGCAATACGGTTGTGCAATTTTTAGAATCAGGTAAAGCTAAATTAGGTGAAAAGCCAAGCGCTTAAATTAGTATGTAATGCTTAAAAAGTATTCAGTACTGTGCTATAAAACACTTATCTATTTGTTTTGAGTACAGCTTTTGGTCGCGAAAAATCAGTCACTTGGTGCTCAGCAACAAGTTGAAATTTGGCAAACTGATGCACAAAAAGTGTTGTATGCGCAATTGTGCAATGCGTTTTATCAGCGTGAGGTTCAGCGTTTAGTTGCAGAGCCCAATGCTGATAAACTGCGTCGCCAGTTAAAAAGCCTACCTTATTATATTGAGCGAGCAGCGACGTTAGTTGCCAATGGAGATTCTCCTTTTACGCTGGACTCACAAAATGGCTCTTGGCTTGAAAAGCAAAAACCGACCCCACCCGATGTGAATGTTCAAGCTAATGAACTTTTTTATCAAACACATGCCAAAGTGGGGCTTATAGTGCCCGTTGTGTTACATGACTTTGAGCAGGTGCGTCTTAGAATAGACAGTATTGATCAGTTAGGTGACAATAAACTGCATTGCAATGAGCTTGGCTGGTTTGATTTTTTAGGTAACGGGCTCGAACAGCAAAGTGCGCAACTATTAAAGCCAAGTAAGGTGAGCTTAACCGCTGCATGTTGTGGGCATCAATGGCAATTTTCGAAACGCTGTTTGCCTCGCGTTTTATCACTACGCGAAATGCTTTTAGCAGGTAGTATTAATTGGCGTAATTTAAAGCGCCCCCTAGCTTAAATAAAGCGAGGTTTTTAGGGTTTTAAAATAAGGAGTGTTAAATGCGTATTTTTCAAGTTGGCTTACTGTGCTTAGCACTGTTTGTACAATATAGATTATGGTTTGGGCATAATGGCGTACAAGACTACACACAACTAAAAAGTGCCGTAGCATCGCACCAACAAAGCAACGAAAAGCTTATCAAGCGTAATAAAGTACTTACCGCTGATATAGAAGATTTAAAGCTCGGTCAAGAAGGTATTGAAGAGCGTGCACGTAACGAATTAGGAATGATTAAACCGGACGAAACATTTATTCGTGTTTTACCGGGCAAACAATATGACAAATAAACAGATTATTGCTGCAATAGTACCCGCAGCGGGTGTTGGCAGTAGAATGCAGCACAATGCGCCCAAGCAATATATACAGTTAGCGGGCAAAACTATTTTAGAGCATACCTTAGCTAAACTTTCTCAATTACCTCAATTAAGCACTATTGTTGTTGCCCTGAGCGACAGTGACCCCTATTTTGATGAACTCCCACTTGTTGATAATCGCATTGTTCGTGCCAGTGGTGGGAAAGAGCGAGCCGACTCAGTGCTCAATAGCTTACTTTTTTTAGCGCCTAACCCACCTACATGGGTTTTGGTGCACGACGCTGCCCGTCCGCTAGTTAATATTAGTGATATAGAACGTTTAATTGATGAATGCATAAGCGCTAATGAAGGTGGCATTTTAGCTAGCAAAGTAAAAGACACCATAAAACGTGGCGATACTCATGCTTTGCAAACTGTACCACGAGATGATTTATGGCAAGCACTTACCCCGCAGTTTTTTAAATATGATGAGCTTAAAAATGCACTTCAAAACGCATTAGCAAGTGGGGCAACTATTACCGATGAAGCCAGTGCAATTGAATGGGCCGGCAAACCGGTAAGGCTTGTAATAGGGCGTAGCGATAATATTAAAATAACCACGCCAGAGGATTTAGATTTGGCTGGGTTTTTACTACACAAACAACAAAACGAGAGTGCATTATGATACGAATTGGCCATGGTTTTGACGTACATAAATTTGGCGGCGAAGGCCCGTTAACTATTTGTGGTGAAAAAATTGATTACCCACAGGGCTTTTTAGCGCACTCCGATGGTGATGTTGCTATTCATGCATTATGCGATGCTATTTTAGGCTCGCTTGCAATGGGTGATATTGGTAAGCACTTTCCCGATACGGCAAGCGAATATGAAAATATCGACAGCCGTATTTTACTTCGTCATGTGGTGAGCTTAGCTAAAGAGCAAGGTTATGTACTTGGCAATGGCGATGTAACTATTGTTGCACAGGCGCCAAGAATGCTGCCGCATATACAAGCTATGCGCGCTAATCTAGCCAGTGACTTAAATTGCGACCTTTGCCAAATTAATGTTAAGGCTACAACCACAGAAAAGCTTGGCTTTGAAGGGCGCAGGGAAGGTATTTCGAGCCATGCAGTGGTAATTATGAACAAAGAATCAATG
Organism: Pseudoalteromonas sp. S558; assembly: GCF_005886635.1. NCBI lineage: Bacteria > Pseudomonadati > Pseudomonadota > Gammaproteobacteria > Alteromonadales > Pseudoalteromonadaceae > Pseudoalteromonas > Pseudoalteromonas sp. S558. Next base: position 3,968 of record NZ_PNDU01000131.1, read on the forward strand.
AGTACAAAATCCGCATGAGCGATTTAAATTATTTATACGGTGCGCCGCTTTCTAAAGCTGACTTTAAAACCACTGCTGAAGACTTTATGGTGGATGAAGACCTAGGGATAGAATTTACCGGCAGTGGCGAACACGTGTGTTTGCAGGTGGTTAAAAAAGGCGAAAATACGCAATACGTCGCAAAGCTAATTGCGCAGCGCGCAGGTGTTTCACCGCGAGACGTAAGTTACGCAGGCATGAAAGATCGCCACGGTGTGTGCTCGCAGTGGTTTAGTGTAAAAGTACCGATTAAAAAGCCTATCGATTTTAGCGATTTAAATAGCGAGAGTATTTTTATTGTGTCGCAACAGCGCCACGACCGTAAATTGCGCACGGGTTGCCACAAAGGCAATAAATTTACTATTACGCTTCGTAATGTTACTCAGCCGCTTGATATTTTATGTCGTATTAACGCAGTGCGCGCAGGTGTGCCAAATTACTTTGGCGAGCAGCGTTTTGGGCATGGCGGTCATAACTTAGTTATGGCTGAAAAAATGTTTGCCGGTGAGCGAATTCGCGATAAGAAACTGCGCGGTATTATTATTTCAGCAGCGCGGTCGCATGTATTTAATCAATTAGTGAGTTTGCGTGTTAAAGAGCATGGTTTAGCTAAAACAATGCACCGTGAAGTATTTATGCTTAGCGGCAGTAATGCATTTTTTGAAGATGCAATTAACGATGAAAATATAGAACGATTAGCCACTGGCGATATTGTGATGTCGGCACCCATGGTCGGTAAAAGCGAAAAAGGCCTAACTGAACAAGAAAAAATATGGCTTGAACCTTTCCAAACATGGTGTGATGGTTTAGGTGAGCTAGGCCTTAAAAATGAGCGCAGAATGCTGCGCTTAATCCCACAAAACTTAGCGGTAGAAACATTAGACGAAACCACTTTAAAACTAAGCTTTGGTTTACCAAAAGGGTGTTTTGCAACCGCATTATTACGCGAGCTGGTGGATTATACAGATGCAAGCCCACGAGAGCGCAAAGAAAAGGATAATGACATAAATGAAGATACTGTTAAGTAACGATGATGGCGTAAATGCCAAAGGTATTGCGGTTTTATATCAAGCGCTCACTCAAATTGCAGATGTAACGCTTGTTGCGCCAGATCGCAATTGTAGTGGCGCAAGTAATTCTTTAACACTAATGAACCCATTGCGAGCAACTAAGCTCGAAAACGGATTTATGTCGGTTAATGGTACCCCTACAGATTGTGTACATTTAGGTGTAAATCAGTTGGTTGATGAAAAACCAGATTTAGTTGTTGCGGGTATTAACCATGGTGCCAACTTAGGTGACGACACGCTGTACTCTGGCACCGTTGCAGCTGCAACAGAAGGACGTCATTTGGGCTTACCAGCCATCGCGGTATCACTTTGCTCACACAATGGTGAACACTTTGAAACAGCCGCTGCGGTTACCGTTAATATTATTAAAGGCTTGGCCTCGCATCCGCTGCCTAAAGATCAAATTATAAATATTAACGTGCCAGATATTCCATTAAGTGAATTAAAAGGGGTGCAAGTAACACGCCTCGGTGCGCGCCATAAAGCCGAAACGATGACCAAACAAACCGATCCCTGGGGTCGTGATATTTTTTGGTACGGATCGCTTGGCACAGAAAGCGATGCCGGAGAGGGTACCGACTTTTATGCAATTAATAATGGTTATGCATCGGTGACACCACTAAGTGTTGATATGACGGCTAAAGAGAGCTTAAAAGCGGTAGGAGACTGGTTGGCTGATTTGGAGATTAATCGTGCTCGCTAATTACACGCGCAGTGCTCAAGCGTTATCTGATTTACTTAAGCGTGAAGGTGTTGAAGATGCGCAAGTACTCAATGCGATTGCCCAAATTCCGCGCCATATTTTTATTGATGACGTTTTAAAACATAAAGCGTATGAGAATACTGCACTGCCCATTGGACAAGGGCAGACTATTTCTCAGCCTTATATTGTAGCGCGTATGACTGAATTACTTCGCCTTGCGGGTGCTTGTAATAAGATACTGGAAATTGGTACCGGCTCTGGATATCAAACGGCGATATTAGCTAAAACCTTTACAAAGGTATATTCAGTTGAGCGTATAAAGGCGCTGCAATGGCAAGCTAAAAGGCGTTTACAGCAGCTCGACCTATATAATGTCACGATGAAACATGGTGATGGGTGGCAAGGCTGGCAATCACAAGCGCCTTTTGATGGCATTATAGTGACAGCTGCAGCGTCTAAAGTTCCACAGGATTTACTCGCTCAGTTAGCCGATGGAGGCGTGTTATTAGCGCCCATTGGTGAGAGCGATCAAAAATTAATAATGGTTATTCGCAAAGGCGATAGCTTTACAGAGCATGTGATTGCTCCCGTTAGATTTGTGCCGTTAGTGCCAGGCGATATTGAATAGGAATTTATTTTGAAGTTGTTTACTAAGTTATACGATATGGCCCTTGTATGGGCAAAGCATCGCCATGCCGAACGCTATTTAGCGGCAATGAGCTTTGCCGAGTCTGTTTTTTTCCCGATTCCACCCGATGTAATGCTAGCGCCTATGTCGCTTGCGCAACCTAAAAAAGCATGGCGTTTTGCAAGCTTTGCCACTATCGCCTCAGTTGTTGGCGGTATAGTTGGTTATTTGCTTGGTTTTTGGTTATTTGAACCCGTTGTTGAGCCACTTATTGCACATATGCACTGGCAAGAAAAATTTGATATTGCGCTAAATTGGTTTAAAGACTACGGAGTGTGGGTTGTATTTTTAGCCGGTTTTTCACCTATTCCTTATAAGGTTTTCACTATTGGCGCTGGCGTTTTACAAATGGCATTTTTGCCTTTTTTAATCGCATCAGCAGTAGGGCGCGGTGCGCGATTCTTTTTAGTTTCAGCTTTAATGAAATGGGGCGGAGTTAAAATGGAGCAAAAATTACGTCAATATGTAGAGATACTTGGCTGGGGATTAGTTGCATTAATCGCTATAGCGTACTTTTTATTGCGCTAAGCTTTATAAAATAACTTTTTTAACACAAGGAGCTTAATACGATGAATAAACAAATTAAATGTTATGTTGCTTTATTTATTAGTATTTTGCTCTTTGGTTGCTCATCTCGTCATGTTCCCGCACCCGTTAGCAGTCTAAATAATAATGTTAATAAACATAACCATAAAATTAACATTGCTGGTGATTATTATAAAGTGCAAAAAGGAGACACTTTATATTCTATTGCTTTTAGTGCTGGAAAAGATATTAGAGAAATAGCGAAAAACAATTCAATATCATCACCTTACATCATTTTTCCTGGGCAAAGAATATCGCTGAAACCGGCACCAGCAGAAAAGAAAAAGCGTAAAAAATATACGTATTCAACTAAAAAGTCTACAAAAAAAGCACAAAAAAATAACAATAAATTAAAAAAAGAGCTTGATCGCCCAAAACAACGAGAGTATGTTCAGAAACAAGCCAGTAACAAAGTTAGCAATAATAAGTATTTGTCGAACGGTAAAGTGCAGTGGTTTTGGCCAGCGAAGGGTAAAATTACGAAACGCTTTTCTAATAAGGAAAACGGCTACAAAGGCTTGCAGATTGCTAATAAAAAAGGGGCTTCAGTTTTAGCTGCGGCACAAGGAACGGTGGTGTACGCGGGTAACGCTCTTAGAGGTTATGGTAGTTTAATCATATTGAAACATAATGATGATTATCTAAGCGCTTATGCACATAACTCAAAATTACTTGTTAAAGAAAAGCAGAAAATTAAGGCAGGTCAAAAAATAGCAGAAATTGGTAATTCAGAATCTCCGGTCACCGCACTTCGCTTTGAAATTCGCTACCGAGGGCAAGCTGTCAATCCTGCTAAATACCTTCCCTAATTTTTAGGTATTGATAATTGCTCTGGAGAAGGCTTATGGCTAACACTGCAAAACTTGACACAAACAATACGAATGACGAAAAGTTTGATGACACCGCCGTTGAAGAAACAACATCACTACTTGAAAAGGTAGACGAAGAAGATATTTTTGCCAAAGAAGAAGTCACTAAAAATTTAGATGCCACACAACTTTATTTAGGCGAAATTGGTTTCTCTCCACTATTAAGCGCAGAAGAAGAAGTATTCTTTGCCCGTAAATCTTTAAAAGGCTGTGAAGCCTCACGTAAACGCATGATTGAAAGTAACCTGCGTTTAGTTGTTAAAATTGCACGCCGTTATAATAACCGTGGCCTTGCCTTACTCGATTTAATTGAAGAAGGGAATTTAGGTTTAATTCGCGCTGTTGAAAAGTTTGATCCAGAGCGTGGTTTTAGATTTTCTACTTACGCTACGTGGTGGATACGTCAAACAATTGAACGTGCCATCATGAACCAAACACGTACCATTCGCTTACCTATTCATGTGGTTAAAGAACTTAACGTATATTTACGTACGGCACGAGAATTAACGCAAAAACTTGATCATGAACCAACCGCCGAAGAAATCGCAGAGAGCTTAGACCGACCTGTTGAAGACGTGACTAAAATGCTACGTTTAAATGAAAAAATAGCCTCTGTTGATATGCCTATTGGCGGTGAAAACGACAGTGTGCTACTTGATATTATTCCGGATGAAAAAAGTTTTGGTCCTGAAGGCGAAGTACAAAATAACGATATTAATAAACATATTATTGATTGGTTAGGGGAGCTAAACCCAAAACAGCGTGAAGTATTAGCGCGTCGATTTGGATTACTTGGTTATGAACCTTCGACACTTGAAGATGTAGGTCGCGAAATTGGTTTAACGCGTGAACGAGTAAGACAAATACAAGTTGAGGCATTGCGTCGTTTAAAAGACATTTTGCAACAAGAAGGGTTAAGTACAGATAGTTTGTTTAATCAATTCTCGTAACTATAAAAGCGGTACAAACTAGAAAAGATTATGTGTGTTAAAAAGCCGAAGGATTTATTCTTCGGCTTTTTTATGTTTTATACAAAGTAAATTTAAAGCAATGCTTTTAGTTTATATAATAAATCGTGCGCTTGGCGTGGCGTTAAATTGTCAGGTTCGATAGCACTTAACTGCTCTTCTATTTCAGAAGGCGTACTTTGTACGGCCTCGTTGTTAAAAGTAAATGCTTGTTGCTCTGTATTTGGCGCCGTTACGCTTTGATGGTTTTCAAGTAATTTAAGTTTTTGTTTTGCTTGCGCAATGACTGCTTTTGGCACCCCTGCGAGAGCTGCTACTTGTAAGCCAAAACTTTTACTTGCTGCGCCATCAAGTACGGTGTGCATAAAGGCGATTGTATCGTTGTGCTCTATGGCATCAAGGTGCACATTTACCAGACCAGCTGTTTGCTCTGCAAGCTCTGTTAGTTCAAAGTAGTGTGTTGCAAATAATGTTTTTGCAGATATTTTTGATGCTAGATGATCGGCTGTTGCATACGCAAGCGAAAGCCCATCATAGGTACTTGTCCCGCGACCAATTTCATCCATTAATACCAAAGACTGCGCCGTGGCGTTATTTAAAATAGTGGCTGTTTCGGTCATTTCTACCATGAAGGTTGAGCGCCCAGAGGCTAAATCATCGCTAGCACCAATACGTGTAAATATGCGATCGATATTGCCAATTTTAGCGCTGTCTGCAGGTACATAACTGCCAATGTGAGCCATTAGTACAATAAGTGCTGTTTGGCGCATATAAGTTGATTTACCGCCCATGTTTGGGCCGGTAATAATCAACATTTTACGTTGGCTGTTTAATTCAACAGGGTTAGCAATAAACGGTTCTTTCATTACTTGTTCAACAACAGGGTGACGACCTTGCTTAATGCTTATATTGTCGTTATCGCACAGTTCTGGTTTTGCATAATTGAGTGCAAATGCACGCTCAGCTAAATTATTTAATACGTCTAAATCAGCCAGTGCGGCGGCCATCATTTGTAACTGTTCAATATGTGGAGCAATAAATCTAAACAACTCCTCGTATAGCTGCTTTTCAAGCGCTAAGGCTTTTGATTGGCTGCCAAGCACTTTATCTTCGTGCTCTTTAAGCTCTGGGATTATATAACGCTCGTTATTTTTAAGCGTTTGGCGACGAATGTAGTCGGCGGGTACTAAGTGCGCGTTGGCACGGCTTACTTCAATAAAGAAACCATGCACGCGGTTGTAACCAATTTTAAGCGTACTAATACCCGTACGTTCGCGTTCACGCAACTCTAGTTGATCAAGTACATCAGTAGCGCCTTTGCTTAAGTTGCGCCATTCATCAAGTTCACTGTTATAACCTGAGGCAATAACGCCACCATCACGAATAAGTACAGGCGGATTTTCTATTACAGCTTGCTCTAACAATGCTTGTAAATCAGGGAGTTCAGGCGAGTGCTTGATAATACCCGCTATACGAGGGTCGTTAGCGTCAGCTAATAAAGTATGTAGCGGCGCAAGCGCTTGTAATGCACTGCGCAGGCGAGTTAAATCGCGTGGGCGAGCTGTGCATAAAGCTAAGCGCGCAATAACACGCTCTACATCACCAATCTCTTTTAGTGATTCGTGTAATTCGCCGCACAATTGTGCATCTAAAATAGCGCTAATTGCATTTAAGCGAGAACTTAGCTCATCTTTATTACGAATAGGTGTATGTATACGGCGCTTAAGTAAACGGGAGCCCATTGGGGTTGCTGTTTTATCAAGTACTTGGGCAAGTGTATTTTCAAACCCGCCAGATAAATTAACGGTCAGTTCTAAGTTTTTACGCGTTGCTGCATCTAAAATAACAGCGTGTTCGTTGTGCTCAAGTGTAATAGCACGAATATGTGGCAGTGCAATACGCTGCGTATCTTTTACGTATTGCATTAAACAACCGGCAGCAACAAGTGCGCTGTGGGCTTTATCAACACCAAATCCTACTAAATCTTTAGTACCAAACTGATCGCATAATAAGTGCTCGGCCGTATCTAAGTCGAATTCCCACTCTGGGCGACGACGAGCCCCTTTTATATGCTCAATTAAATGAAAATTTTCAAAGCTTTCGCTATATAGCAATTCTGCTGGTGATAGGCGCTGAACCGTTGAGCTAAATGCTTCGTCGGTATTAACCTCTACAACGTTAAAGCGACCAGAGTTAATATCTAAGTACGCAATACCGTACAGGCCTTTTTTACTTTGCCAAACACTGGTAAGCAAATTGTCTTGTCGTTCTTGTAAAAGCGCTTCGTCAGAAATTGTACCTGGGGTAACTATACGAACAACTTTGCGATCAACGGGGCCTTTACTGGTAGCTGGATCGCCAACTTGCTCGCAAATAGCAACAGATTCACCCATTTGAACTAGGCGTGCTAAGTAGTTCTCTACTGCATGATAAGGCACGCCCGCCATAGGGATAGGATCGCCACCGGCTTTGCCGCGATGGGTTTGCGAAATATCGAGTAATTGAGCGGCGCGTTTAGCGTCGTCAAAAAAGAGTTCGTAAAAATCGCCCATACGATAAAACAATAAAATATCGCGATGCTCTGATTTTATTTTTAGATACTGCTGCATCATAGGGGTTTGTTGTTTTATAGTGTGTGGTGCATAAAGATCAAACGACATGTATTTACCCAAAGGCTGAATATGGAATTACATCAAGAGATTAAAACACTTGCTGCGCAATTAGGCGCTATTTTAACGGATAAATGCTTATGGATCACTAGTGCTGAGTCATGTACTGGTGGCGGAGTAAGTTATGCGCTTACAGATACGCCAGGAAGCTCTGCTTATATTGACCGTGCATTTGTCACTTACAGTAATCAAGCAAAGCAGGATTTACTGAATGTAAATAGTAGTACATTAACGCAATACGGTGCTGTGAGCGAGCAAACAGTACAAGAAATGGCATTAGGTGCGATTAAAGCAGCAAACGCTGATATTGCGATAGCTATATCGGGTATTGCTGGACCAGGTGGAGCTAGCGAAGATAAACCTGTTGGGCTTGTGTGGTTTGGCCTGCAGATTAACGGTAAAGCACTTACATTTAAACGAGTATTTACCGGTGATAGAGCTCAGGTTCGTCTGCAAGCTATTGTATTTTCATTAAAAACTATAATAGATGAGATAAAATAAAAAAATTAGCTTGATACTGTGATTTCATACAGTATACTTGGTTCCATTAGCTGGATTTGGAGAACAAAATGAACGATAACAAACAAAAAGCGTTGGACGCTGCACTATCACAAATTGAACGTCAATTTGGTAAAGGCTCAATCATGAAATTGGGTGATAACAAAGCGTTAAACATTGAATCTGTATCTACAGGATCATTAGGCATTGATATTGCCTTAGGCATAGGTGGTTTACCTATGGGACGTATTGTTGAAGTGTATGGCCCTGAATCATCTGGTAAAACAACGCTTACTTTACAAGTTATCGCAGAAGCACAAAAAGAAGGCAAAACATGTGCCTTTATTGATGCTGAGCATGCTCTAGATCCAGTTTATGCACAAAAGTTGGGTGTTAACATTGATGAGCTTTTTGTATCGCAACCAGATACCGGTGAGCAAGCATTAGAAATTTGTGACATGTTAGTGCGCTCAAGCGCGGTAGACGTGGTTATTATTGACTCGGTTGCTGCACTTACACCAAAAGCTGAAATTGAAGGCGACATGGGCGACTCGCACATGGGCTTACAAGCACGTTTAATGTCACAAGCATTACGTAAGCTTACTGGTAACATTAAACGCTCTAACACGTTATGTATTTTCATTAACCAAATCCGTATGAAAATTGGTGTTATGTTTGGCAACCCTGAAACTACAACGGGTGGTAATGCACTTAAGTTTTACGCATCTGTTCGTATTGATATTCGTCGTATTGGTTCTGTTAAAGAAGGCGATGAAGTTGTTGGTAACGAAACGCGCGTTAAAATTGTTAAAAACAAAGTTGCGCCGCCGTTTAAACAAGCTGAATTTATCATCATGTATGGTGAGGGTATTTCTAAGCAAGGTGAGTTAATTGACTTAGGTGTTAAGCACAAAATTGTTGAAAAAGCAGGTGCTTGGTACAGTTACTGTGGCAACAAAGTTGGCCAAGGTAAATCTAACTCGATTAAATTCTTGAAAGAAAATCCAGAAATTGCAGATGAGATTGAAGGTAAGTTGCGCGAAATGCTTTTACTAAAAGCAACTATTGAACCAGAAGATGGTGAAGATAAGTTAGGCGATGATCCAGACCTTTAAACAGTCTTAAATGAGTTTTAAGCTTGATTTGACCCGAGCTTAAAAAAAGCGCTAATCAGTAATGGTTAGCGCTTTTTTTGTCAATGGGTAAAACGTTATACCAATTTTTTAAAACATAATCATTCTAACGAATTAATACCAATTTTATTAAAAACATGATCATTCTAGCGCATTAAATAACCCACTAACTACGTTAAAAATTATTTATATAGAACAACTAGATATAAAAGTTTTTGCCTAGTTCTTGCATAATTTTCTTAACGTTAAATAGACCCAATATATATGCACAATAGTAT